>JAUSOA010000094.1 GCA_030656435.1 Acholeplasmataceae bacterium
CTATCATCACCTCTCATATTGCAAGAGCAGGAAAAGATGGTCAGTTTTCGCTTATTTACTTAGATTTGGACAAGTTTTCTGATTTTATCAATGCATTTGGCCAAAATGAAAGTGAAAAGATTATCGAGAAAATTGTTAAAAATATCGAGTATGCACTACCAAAAACAGTTAAGCTTGCTAGACTTCAAAACGATGAATTTCTAATATTCTTATCGATGGATTATGATAGAACTGAGGCTGTTGATTTAGCAAATAAGGTAAAAATAGCACTCAGCCGCCCAATTAAACTATTTGGTGATACTTCAATTAATTCTACTGCATCGATTGCGATTGCGTTCTTCCCAATTCATGGTGGTAATCTTAAGGATTTATTGAATTCACTAAAGCTTGCGACCTATTTGATTAAACGCAATGGTGGGAATAGCATTCGAGTTTATTCTGATGAAATGACAACAGAAGGCGGAGAGCACGTCGAATACTATTATCAAATCAAGCATGCAATCCAGCATAAGGAGTTCCAACTTTTTTATCACCCAATGATTGATATCAAAAACAATAATATTTATGGAGTTGAGGCATTAATCCGTTGGAATCACCCTGAGCATGGTCTACTTTCTCCATTTAAATTTCTAGGAATTATGGAGCAATCTGGTGATATTAACTGGATTGGTCTATGGGGTCTTGAAACTGTAATTAAAACCTATCAGGAATTAAAACAGGAATTTCCTAAGAAAAATATTTTATTCTCAATCAACTTAAGTCCTAAGCAATTGATGAACGAAAATCTATCTGCAGAATTTCAGAAATTACTCAAGAAATACCGTATGAATGCTGAAAATATTATTCTAGAAATCATTGAGTTTGCAGTTTTCGATAAGCCACTTCAGATTCATAAAACATTATCCGATTTAAAGAAGATGGGATTTAAAATTGCAATCGATGGCTTTGGTCTTGATTACGCAACACTTTCAAAGGCTGAAGTACTAGATATTGACATTATTAAATTGGATAACGAATTCTTAAAGGAAGAAGAATCTTATATGAAGGCTAAGTTCGCTTCATTGCTTGTTGAGTTTGCCCACAAAAACAAATACAAAGTGATCTGTGAAGCAATCGAAGACCTCCCAATGCTTGAAGAAGCTAAGAAATATCAAATTGAGATGATGCAAGGTTTTTACTTCACAAAACCACTCTCTGCTGAAGCACTGAGAGGATATATTGGTACTGAGGCTTGGAAGGATGTTCAAAAATAATATTTAAAAATGAAAAACCCAAAAAACTGCTCGGTTGTAGCAGTTTTTTTTTATTTTTGCTCACATAAATAAGTATTATTTATAAGCCTGCTTAAGAAATATATATATGTTTGACATATGAAAACATCTCAATAATTACAATTATATTAATAAAATGAGAAAAATTATAAATATTAAGGAATCGTAAGATGAATGAAATAAACGTAAGTAATTTATAACAATTTATTAATTTTATTTGGTCGATTGCTGTGTTAGTATCAAGTTATAGAAATAGGAAGAAGTGATTTTGAATGAAACTGTCCAAGGTACTTAAAGTTCAAAAGTCAATCAAACAGAAACGAATGCAGTCCTTGATCTTCATCGGGTCTGGTATTCTTTCAGTTATCTTCATTCTTATAACTTTCTATGGACAGCAAGCAGGAAACTTCGTAATGACGGTTGATTATGATGCTTATAAAAGAGGAATTGTACTTTCCAATGATGACCGGTTTGAAAATGCACAGGCTCGGTTAATGACAAGACCAGTCAGTGAAGCAAGGGATATGACATACTCGTGGTTAAAGATTGAGGAAGTATCTCAAACAACAGGAAACTATAGAGATCCCGATTACGATTATGTAGCTTACACATTCTTTCTTCAAAACAGTGGGGTTGAGTCAGTAGATATTATCTATCATATTCGAATTACAGATGTATATAAGAAAATGGATGAAGCGATACGAGTACTTGTGATTGAAGAGGGTGTTGAGACTATATACCAAAAACCAGATAAACATCCTGGAGGTGGAGTGCTCATTAGTTATCCATTTGAATTGCAGAAAACAGAAAAGTTTTTATCGGAAACGATTGTGACCAGAAAAAAGATTTCAAACTTTACTCCAGGTCAAATTAGAAAGTTTAGTGTTGTCATGTGGATTGAAGGGACAGACCCCGATACAACCGATGATATCTTAGGTGGAATGATTAAGCTTCAAATGAACTTCTCAATTCAAAGTCCATAGGAGGTCAAATCATGAAAAACTTGAGAAAAATCTATATTTCGATATTATCCATGACATTTATCATGCTAATCTTTTCAACAGTCACCTATGCTTGGATTACAATGTCAACCATCAATAACATCGAAGGATTATCACTTACAGCCACTACAGCAAGTGAATTAGAAATATCACTCGATGGAATTACCTTTGGAAATCAAATTGATTCCAGCATCATTGAAGTCTATTTTGGAAATCCAACTCTTAAGGATGTAACATCAAAAGATGGAGTTGAATTTACAAGAGGTGGACTAAGAGATTACGGACTAGCGGTTCCAAATGAAGATTATATGACATTTGAGCTTTGGTTTCGGACAACTAAGCGAGAGCATGGATTATATTTGATAAATAATGTAAGTCCTACAGTCATGTATGACACAACTGCCAAAGGTACTTATGTAGTTTCAAGGGGTAGAAGTTGGGAAAGCAATGTTGACTTTCTAAATGGAAACCAGATTGGTGAGATGGTTTATAAGGGTGACGTTAATTTCTATTATGCGAGTCAAGCAGTTAGAATTTCAGTTGAAGAACTCAAAGACCTTGATAATGAACTTGATTTAAGAATTGATGAGGATTTAAAGGTCTTTATATACGATCCTTCTGAAAATGAAGTTAGAGGATACGGTAAACCATACGGAGCTTATAGTTATTTTGCACAACGCACGGGACTATTTGTTGAGATTCCATCTGATGTACCAAATACGAGCTATAGACTCACTGAAATGGATCCAATGAATCCCTATCAAGCACTGGATAATGATTCACTACTCGCGGTATTACAGGAGACAACAAATCAAAATCAAGCAGGAAAGACATATTATCAAGGCAAAGTTAGAATCAATATCTGGATTGAGGGATGGGATGCAGATGCATTCGACTCTATCATCTTAGATCGGATTAAAATGCAGCTGGAATTTAAAATTGCAAATCCAGCACAATCATTATAGTATTCACTTAGCAATGGCTAATTGATATAAGAAAAAGAAAAAGAAAAAAATATAAGGAGACTAGGAAATGAACAAAATGACAAGAAAGTTAGTATTATCGATTTTAACAGTCGTACTCACAGTGGTAGCACTTGGAACAACGACATTTGCGTGGTTCACAATTACGAATACTGCAACGGTTCAACCGTTTCAAGCAGAAATTATTGCTGACCAAGGTATCGAAATTGCGATTGGTAATGGAGATCCAATGACATTGGAATGGAAGACAACATTAACAACATTAGATATTTATAACTATATGGAAGCAACCTATGGTGTTGATGGATTTAGATTCAACCATGTGACTACACCTGACGGAAGAAACTTTTATACGTTAGGAACAACTGGTGTTGGTGATGGAACTGTAGTTGGCTATCTACAATTACCAATTCATTTTAGATCAGATTCTACAAGTCAAATCAATTGGACATATGTATCACTTACAGGAACTCAAACATCATTTACTACAAGAGTAGCATTTACAGATAGTAAGGGTGTATCTCATACAGCAAACAGCTCACTTAATGTTAATCCTGCAGATGCAATTAGAATATCAATTACTGGTATGGTTGGGGGTTTAACAGCGACTAAGGCTTATGAAAATCCAGTTTCAGCAACCAATACAGTTCTAGGCTTCAATGAAAATTCAGATTTTCGTGGAACTACTGAGGATGTACAAGGTGTACCTACATATATTGGTACCAATGGTGCACAAAACTATTTCTATAGATCCAATGCAATCCTTCCAGGAGCAAGTGATGCTGTAAATACAGTACTTACTCAACAAACTATCGAAAGTGAACTTGTATTAGATATGGCTAGTGGTCAAACTCTAGTTTCTGATACTGAATACTATGGACAAGTCACAGTTCGCATTTGGTTTGAGGGTTGGGATGCAGAAGGTTATAACGCATTATTAGGTAAAAAAATTACTGCATCATTTAGATTTCAAGGATAATTTTAGTTAACAAGAGATTTCTAGTCAGGTAAGTGCAGTGAATCATACTGCACTTACCACCCTACTTAGGGGGCTGAAAAATGAGAGGTTCATATGAATTCAAATGCGAGAAATAAAGTTATTCATGGTGTTAAAATTTCACTCAACGCAATCTTTTATGCACTTATTGTTTTTTTAGTATTGTTTTCAGCTGCCAGCATCAAGCTAAAATCGACTAGCGATATCGCCAACGTTTTCAACACAGGCTTTTTATCCGTACAGTCAAACTCGATGGCTGGAGATAACAAGGATTCATTCAATCAAGGTGATGTCATACTCGTTAGCATGCTGAATGAAAAAACTAGAAACTATTTACAAGTCGGAGATATTATCACGTTTTATGATGAAAGAATAAAGAGTCATAACACCCATCGAATTGTAATGATTGATACTATCAATAATCAAGTATTTTTACACACTAAGGGTGATAATACAGAAAATATAGATCAACCTATTCATTTATCTGAAGCGATATCTATTCATCGATCAACGGTTGTTGGTGCAGGAAACGTGCTTGACTATCTGCAAACACCTTCAGGATTCGCAATCTTTATTATTCTTCCAGTACTCGTGCTATTCTTATTGGAAGCTGCATTTCTCGTTAGATATCTTTTAGTCATGAACAAACAAAAATTAGAAAAAAAGTTTCGATATCAAGTTGAACAAGTGAATCAAAGCTTGGAGACAGAAATCGAAAAGATAAGAAAAGAAATATTACGTGAACTGGAATTAAGCAAGAACTAAGATGATCACGTGATCATCTTTGATTAAGTAGGAGTAGCCAATGGTAGAATTTGGACGATATTATATCAATTTCATCAGAGAATTCTTTGAAAAAATCCTTGATTTCTTTAAGGGTATATTTGGTGTATTTACTGCCTTATTCATCGATGGTGTATCCGATTTGTTTAGTGATTTTATGCTTTCAAGTATTCATTTTGCATTGCTTGATTGGGTGATGACCATCATTGTATTTGTTATCAACATTGTATTTATCATTATTTTATCAATGAAACTTATTCAAGCCATCAAGAAATATATTAAGTTTTCTAAACAAGAAATTGAAAAAGATGAGCTTGTCGCAGAAATAGCATTTTTAAATCAGAAGGCAATTGAACTGATTGATGAGAAAAATAAAATTTTAGCTTTAAAGATTTCTAATCTTGGAATCAATCCAGATCAAATGGATGAAGATCAAAATGAAGTAGACCCCAGCCTTCCGCACTCACGCTTTGTTAAACTTATCCAAGTTGATATGGATTACCAGGATGTTGTAACAACCGTAAGAATGAAGGAAGAAGATATGATTACTTTAGCAGATTTAGTCAAAAGATTTATTAACTTTTCTGCGAGTAAACTAGGATTATACTATAATACTAAAATCATTTCAGCATTCTTTGCAGGCATGGCAGCATCAAAAACCATGATTCTTGAAGGTATTTCAGGTACTGGTAAAACATCACTACCCTACGCGATGGGAAAGTTTTTCTCTCATGATGCAGCAATCATTGCAGTTCAGCCTTCATGGCGCGATCGAGCAGAAATGATTGGATATTTAAACGAATTTACGAAGAAATTCAATGAAACAGACTTCTTAAAGGCTATTTATGAAACTACCTATAGAGAAGATATTAACATCATCGTTTTAGATGAAATGAATCTTGCACGTGTAGAATATTATTTTGCAGAGCTTTTATCATTATTAGAAATGCCAGATCACGATCAATGGTTAATTGATATTGTACCAAATACAGAGCCTGGAGATCCAAAAAATTTCCATAAAGGAAAGATGTTACTCCCACAAAATGTTTGGTTTATCGGTACTGCGAATAAGGATGACTCTACATTTATCATTACAGACAAGGTCTATGACCGTGCAACTCCAATTGAAATCAATACAAAGTCAAAATATATAGATGCTCCACCTACAGAAGGTGTGACGTTTAGCTTTGATTATTTAACAGATCTTTTTAGAGCTGCTTTTAAAGATCATCCGATGAGCTTAGCAGTAATCGAAAATCTAGAAAAACTTGATAATTTTATCACTAAAAACTTTAAGGTTACCTTTGGTAATCGTATTATGAAGCAGATAAGAGCCTTTGTACCTGTTTATGTAGCCTGTGGTGGTACAGAATATGAAGCACTAGATTATATGGTTGCTAGAAAGATATTTAGAAAGTTTGAAGGCTTAAATCTTCCATTCTTGCAAACAGAGATTAATGATTTATCAAAATTGTTAGATAAGTTATTCGGAAAAAATGAGTTCGAAGAGTGTCAAGCATTTTTAACTAACATTAAAAAACAATTTTAAAAATTAAGGAAGGTGAGCAGATGGAAAAGAAAAAGAACTACAGCATGCATAAAATGATGTTTTTGTCAGTTGTCTATTTCTTGTCTGCGTTTATGCTTCTTTCAGTTTCAGTATATGCTTGGTTTATTATAACAAATACGAATCATACTCATTTAATATCAAATATTACTGATGTTGAAGCAGAGTATGAATTCTACGTTTACCAAAACAAACTTCATGACGGAAGTGAAAATTTAACACTGGAAAATAACGTATGCACAGATTTAGGTCAGGATTTATGCTATAAATTTATCCCAAACCCTACAACAGCTTATATGATGGAGCAAAGTATAGCACCTGGTGAACGATTTTCTTTCGCTGTTAAGGTAGTTGCACTTGGTAATTCTGAATCCTACTTCAATCTAAGTTTAGGAGGAGTTCAATCGTTTGGCTATGATTTACCACAAAATAGAATTCAAAATGCTTTTTGGTATGAAGTGACAAAAATCTCATACATCATCAATGACGAAGAAACGACCGATTATAAAGAAAATGAGCCCATAGCCTATTCAAATGGATACTTCAATAAGGAGTTAAATCATATCTACCCATTGGTTAGTAATATACCTATATTCATTGACCAGTCATTAAGTGCCTCGATTATCGTTTATTTCGACTTTTACTTCGATCCAACAATATATGGCTCTGATTTTGATTTTGTTCCATATACAAATTCAAATATCTTTATCAATCAAGCCTTTACAGTGG
>JAUSOA010000105.1 GCA_030656435.1 Acholeplasmataceae bacterium
TAAATGGAAAGATTGAGATTAAAAACAAGTTTAAAATCAATAACATGCAAGATATGTCATTGGTATACACTCCTGGTGTTGCCAAGGCATGTCTAGCAATACATGAGAACGCTGAAGAGGTATACCACTTAACTTCTAAGAGAAATACAGTTGCTGTTATCTCAGATGGTACAGCTGTTTTAGGTTTAGGTGATATTGGACCATTAGCTGCAATTCCAGTGATGGAAGGTAAATGTGCACTCTTTAAAAGATTTGGAGGAGTGGATGCAATTCCTATTGTATTAAACACCAAAAATGTTGATGAATTGGTCAATACCATCTATCATCTATCACCTTCATTTGGAGGGATTAACCTAGAAGATATATCAGCACCTCGTTGTTTCGAGGTGGAAAGAAGATTAAAGGAATTATGCGATATTCCTGTTTTTCATGACGATCAACATGGAACGGCTATTGTTGTAGGTGCTGCCTTGTTAAATGCTTTAAAGCTTGTGGGTAAAAAACTATCTCAAGTAAAAATTGTAATCAATGGTGCAGGTAGTGCTGGGATTGCGATTACTAAGTTTTTATATGAGCTAGGAGCAAGACATATTACAACATGTGATAAGTTTGGAATCATCACTAAAGGTGATAAAGAACTGAACTCAGCACAACAAGAAATCTCGCTATTTACAAACAAAAAACATTTAAAAGGAACACTCAGTGATGCACTTATTGGTGCTGATGTATTTATCGGAGTATCAGCACCCAATATTGTCAGTGAGGAAATGATTCAAAGCATGAATAGTGATTCTATCGTTTTTCCACTAGCAAATCCTATACCTGAAATTTCTAGAGATAAAGCACTGCATGCTGGAGCTAGAGTTGTTGGAACAGGTGCATCTAATCTTCCCAATCAAATTAATAATTCACTCGCTTTCCCAGGATTATTTAGAGGAGCACTCGATAGTCGTGCAAAACAAATTACTACCGAAATGGAAAAAGCAGCCTGCAAGGCACTTGCAAGTATTGTTAAAAAGGAAGAATTATCAGAGACTTATATTATTCCAAGTATTTTCAATAAAAAGGTTGCTAAAAATATCGCTAAGGCTGTTATAAAGGTTGCTAATCAATAATAAGATTATCAATTAGCCAATATAGTTATATCACTTATAAAGAGATACACTTAAACAGCAAAATGCCTCTCTCAAATTGTAATATCAATTAAACTGTTGTATCATAGATATGTTAAAACGTTTTCGGGAGTATATGATGAATAAAAATAAACGGAATGGCTCAATTCTTCTTATCATTTTATTATTGGTATTTTGGATGATAATAGCATCCAGCATTAGCTGGATTGAACTTGTTTTTGGTTTTTTTGCGTCTTTAATGATTGTGCTTTATAGCTATGATATGGTCTTTACAGTCGATGATGCAACTCCACTGAAGCCCAAATCACTAAAAGCACTTTTTGTTTTATTCATTACTCTATTAGTAGAAATCTTTATCGCTAACTTTCATGTTGCTAAAATAGTATTAAGTAGAAAAATGCCAATAGACCCAGGGTTCGCAACAATTAGAAACCCTTTGAAAAAGGATTTAAATAAAGCACTCTATGGAAATGCGATAACAATGACACCTGGAACACTGACTGTCGATATGAAGGATGATGAAATCATTGTTCATGGGTTAGAGATGCATTTGATTCATAATATTGAAGGAAGTCGCCTAGAAAAAGTATTTATAAATATGGAGGATCAAAAATGATTGAATATGTCGTTATTGGATGTGCAATATTTTTAGTCCTACTCTCATTTGTTGGTTTATATCGAGCATATAAGGGACCTACTGCAGCAGATCGAATTGTAGCAATCAATGTGATTTCTACAAAGGTATCGGTTGTCATTGTTTTAATTGCATTATGGATTAAGCAGGGATCCTATGTGAATGTCGCATTAATCTATGCGATGATTGGTTTTATTACAACGATTGGTGTTGCTAAATATTTACTTAAAGGACGGTTGGATGCCTAATGTTAACAATCATTCAAGAAATTATAGCTAGTATTTTTATCTTAGGTGGAATGTTCTTTTTCTTCGTAGGAGTTGTTGGTTTAATTCGTATGCCTGATGTTTTTTGCAGAATGCATGCGACTACCAAATGTGACACCATGGGAGCTGGACTTATATTCACTGGTTTAATTATCTGGCAAGGTGCCACATTTGTTTCCTTAAACATTCTTTTAGTTTTACTCTTTATCTGGCTAACCAATCCTACTGCAGCACATTATATAGCGAAGGCTGAATATATGACAACAATCCTGATGACGATGGAAGAATAGGAAGTATTATGGAAATCTTAAATGTCATTATCATTTTATTTTTAATCATGTGTGCAATCGCTGTGGAAAAGACGAAGGACTTAGTGTCCGCTGTCATTATTTTTTCTGCATATTCTTTAATGATGTCTGTCCTATGGTTAATCCTAAACACTCCTGATGTCGCACTCACTGAAGCAGTGATTGGTGCAGGAGTCACAAGTCTTTTATTTATCGCAGTCATCGCGAAGACAAAGAGGTACGAGAAATGAAAAAGATTTTAACGACCTCCATGTTTTTATTACTCTTTTTAGTTTTAGCCTATAACATTTTAATGATGCCTGGTAATCTTGGAACAGATGCTCCTTCGTTTAACGATACAGTTAGACATTATTTAGAGAATGCAGTTTCTGAAACAGGTTCAGTAAATATTATAGCTGCTGTAATTACCGATTACAGAGGCTTTGATACATTGGGTGAAACGATTGTATTATTTATTGCTGTTGTTGCTGTAACAAGCGTTTTAAAGCCTGTCAATAAGAAGATGGTTAGAAGAGGTAAGCACCATGAATGATGTCATTGTTAAAACCATAACGAAAATCATTATTCCATTTGCTCAAGTTTATGGAGTATTCATTATCCTCCACGGTCATATCTCACCTGGTGGTGGTTTTTCTGGTGGAGCATTGATTGGATCTACATTAATTCTTTATACACTCGTCTTTGGTATGAAGAAGGGTGAAAAGAAGTTTTCTCATCGAATGAGTGAGTTCTTTGAGAGTGGTGGTATTTTTATCTTTGTTTTTATTGGTTTAATCGGTCTTATTTTTGGTGGAAGCTTTTTAGCTAATATTTCTGCAGGTTTTCCAATTGGAACACCTGGTGAAATATTATCAAGTGGAATGATTCCAATACTGATGGTAGCAATCGGTATTAAGGTAGCTTCGACAATGATTTCCCTATTTCATATTTTAATAGAGGGGGAAGTCTAATGAATATACTTAATTTGATATTAGAGCATATTAATTATCTAGGTGGGGTCGCATTATTTATTATTGGACTTCATACAGTAGTTACACATAAAAACTTAATCAAAAGAGTTATGGGTATTAATATTATGGCAACCGGAATTTTCTTGTTTTTTATTGCGATAGGTAATGTTACTGGTGGTGTACCACCAATTATTGTTGATGGTGTTGATGTCGTCTACATCAACCCAATGCCTTCAGTATTAATTCTTACAGGGATTGTTGTATCGGTATCGATTACTGTTTATGCATTATCCTTAGTGATTCGAATCTATCAAACCTATGGAACCATTGATCAAGAAGAAATCGTAAAAATTCAAAATGAGGAGCAAACCTATGATTGAACAACTACCTATTTTAAATATGCTCGTCTTTTTGATTGCAGCTTTAATGATTCCATTACTCAGTAAAAAAGCATTTTTTATTACATTAGTCCTAGGATTCTTTGTTTTACTATCTGTTTTTGTGTCCTCTGTTATTTTACTCGTTCACGTGAATACAGTAGGAGAGTTTTATTACAGATTTGGTAACTATCAAAGCTTTTTAGGAATAGAATTTAAGATTGATGCCTTCTCTGTTTTATTTACGACATTTATTGTTGGATTAACAATGCTTATCTACCTATATTCCTGTGGGGATGCCACAGATGGCATCGCAGAGGCGGAATATGGTAGATATTATATTCTACTCTTCGTTTTAATGTTTTCTATCTTTGGAATTATTTACACAAATGACTTATTCAATGCCTATGTCTTTATGGAAATACTATCTTTAACATCATGTAGTATTATATCGATTAAGAGAAAAAAAGAAAACTATACTGCAGCATTCCGATATGTCATGCTGAATGAAGTTGGATCATTATCCTATTTATTTGGTATTGCATTACTTTATATGGTTACAGGATATACCAATATTACTTTAGTCTTTGAATCGATTCAAAATGCTTGGTTAATCTATCCAGCAAACATTATGACAGCTGTAGGATTTATGATTGTAGGTATTGGGATTAAGGCAGCTATATTTCCATTTCATATCTGGCTACCTGATGCACATTCACACGCACCAAGCTCATCATCAGCAATTCTTTCATCGATTGTTGTTAAGGTTTATTTACTTCTAATGGTTAAAGTCTTATTTAGAGTCTTTGGAATCGATATATTAAAAGAATTAAATATACCAGCAATCATTATGATTATTGCTGGTTTTGGTATGATTATGGGATCCTTCTTCGCATTAGCTCAAAAGGATGTGAAAAGGATGCTTGGGTATTCATCTGTAGCTCAGATTGGTTATATTGTATTAGGTATTGGACTAATGACGCATATAGGGCTATCTGCAGCATTCTTTCATATTATAAGTCACGGGTTAATGAAGGCAGCACTGTTCTTAAGTGTTGGTGCGATTATTTATTATCAAAGAGTGAGAAGAATCGATCAATTTGATGGTATGGGATATAAAATGCCTTTATCGATGATTGTCTTTAGTATTGCAGCACTTGGGATGATTGGTATTCCATTGACTGTAGGATTTATTAGTAAAATGAATTTAGGTCTAGCTGCTTTAGGTAGTGGAATGATCATCTTTATTATCATTATTGTAGTGAGTGGTCTACTTAACGCAATGTATTATCTACCCATTATGATTAGTGCATTCCTAAGAGGACCTAAAGGAAATGGTATATCAGGAATTGAAAAGATTCCCAAGGTCATGTTAATACCTATAACAATTCTTGGAATACTTATTATCGTATTAGGTATTTATCCTAATCTTATTTATCAATTAATAGAAAACGCGGTCAACACATTACTATAAGGGGTAAGTCATCTTGAATCTGGAAAAGAAGAAGAGAATTAAAATTAAAGATTTTTTAGACCATTTCACATGGAGATCATCAGGTCTTGTTTTACTGATGTTATTTTTACTCATCTCTTTTGTTGGAATTACTAAGAACTGGTTTGGTCTATATGACTCAATATCTAGTATTGATGGATTCAATGATTTCTTTTTTGAGTTCACCCATTTAAACATATATCCTTTAGTAATGATTGGTATTCCATTATTTGGTGCATTACTTCAAGTATTCTATAGAAAAAAATCTAGTCTTAAGAGAGACTGGATTGTAATATTTATGACATTCTTAACCATACCATTAACCATGATTATGTATCCTGCAGCTAAGGAAGGTGGAATTAGTATTGAGTTCCCATCATTCATGGGATTAGGAATTGGATTTAGTGTCGATATGCTAGGCTTTACAATGTTAATGATTACATCCATTATTTGGTTTATTGTCATGGTTTATGCCCATGAGTATATGAAAAAAGAAGAGAACTCTAATCGATTCTTTCTCTTTATGGCAATTACCTATAGTGCTGTATTAGGTACAATCATGGCAAGTGATTTATTAACTATGTTTTTATTCTTTGAAGTGATGACAATATCAAGCTATGTGCTTGTTACACATAGTCAAAAGGATGAATCCTATGAAGCTGGATATAACTTTATCTTTATGGGAATCATCGGTGGATTTTCCATATTAGTAGCAATGCTTTTATTATATTTTAATGTAGGAACGCTAAAGTTTGAAAGTGCGCTTTCTGCACTTTATACTTTAGGTAACTTAAAATATTGGATTATGGGTTTACTTATCTTTGGATTTGGAATTAAGGCAGGGATGGCTCCTGTGCATGTGTGGTTACCTAGAGCACATCCAGTCGCACCAACTCCTGCAAGTGCTCTACTTTCAGGAATTATGATTAAGGTTGGTGCCTTTGGGATCCTAAGAGTAGCAACCGCTTATTTCTTTCCGAAGCAAGGTGAAGTATTTAGTCATTTAGATCCTGTTTGGTTAACCACTAAAAATATAGGAGCGTTTATTATTTGGATTGGGATTGCTACGATGGCGTTAGGCGTTTTCTTAGCTTTACAGCAATCTAATATGAAGAAGATGCTTGCATACCATTCGATTAGTCAAATGGGTTATATCATGGTAGGAATTGGTATTGCACTATACTTAGGATACCGCGGAGCAATGGGATATAGTGGTGCACTCTATCACATTATCAATCATGGTTTATTTAAGAGCTTATTATTTATGGTTGCAGGTGTAGTCTACTTCCATACCCATGAATATGATATGTATAAATTAGGTGGATTGTGGAGAAAATTACCGTTAACAGCAACCGTCTGTTTAATCGCATGTTTAGGGATTGCAGGTATTCCATTATTCAATGGTTTCATATCGAAATCGATATTACACCATGGAATCGTAGAAGCAACTGAGTATGGTCACTCATCATTCATTTATGCAGAAATGATCTTTATGGTTGTAAGTGCTGGTACCGTAGCAAGCTTTATTAAATTATTCTATTATGTCTTCTTAGGGAAGATGCCTGAGAAGTATAAAACGATTAAAGCCGAATACACATGCTTGGATACCTCAATGGCAGCGTTAGCCATATTAATTATCTTAATCGGATTAAATCCTAATTATATATTGCAAACATTTATCGTACCTCAGTTAAATCTAACTACATATGATCCTTACTTTATCGATCACTATATAGTTCATATTAAATTCTTTACAGGTGAAGATTTAATGACGATGGTTTATGTTGTTGGGTTAGGTGGATTTATCTTCTGGTTCGGTACAAAGTTCCATCTATTCCATTTACATCTACCAAACTGGTTAAAGCTAGAATATATCTTTTTCTATCCAGCAAACTTTATGATGAGAAGAGCATGCAAATTAATGTATGGTGATCAATGTCCGATCGATACAGGTCCTTTAAGTAAATTAGCATTGAAGAAGAATGAAAATACAGGATTCTTAGAAAGATTCGTAACAATGACCAATGTGTTTAATAGAAGATATGAGACGAATATCATTAAGAGCGATGCGTTTATTTATACGAGTTTCGTGACGGGGATATTGATTTATATGATTGTAGTGAGTTTAATTTAGTGATTAATATATAATTTTAGTTAGCTTAAGTTCATTTTGAGTTAGTAAAGCAATTAATACTAATAAGTTATAAAGTGATATTAATAATTTTTTATCGTTTAGCCAGTGTTCTAGGATTTTGCTGATGTTCCTACTCAATATTTTTTTAAATGAATATCTATGCGAAAAAATAATAGAACCTGCATTTCTATTTGATTCAGAAAGGGATAAAAATGCCAAATTTCCATGAATATAAATATTTTAAATGGTTATTACTAGTACCAATGTATGGAGCAATTGTATGTTTTTTTATACTTTTTTTTAAAAAGAAAGAACATAGAAAATACATGAATAAGACATTATTTATACTAGGATTAATCGGTGGGTTACTAATGTTTGTATCTATGATTCTGATTTATGGATCTAATGATCTATTTCAATTAGGACTAAGTGCTACTAGTTTAAGGTTAATTCTACTTCTTTTATTGGGGATCTCTTTCAACCTTTCTTTTATTTGGTATTATCAAAACTATATTGAAAAAATATTATTCGCATCTAGTATAAATTAACCCATTAAAGACTTAATGAAGAGATTATCACTGTTACTCAATTCGATTGATTTATGGTTGCATATATAGTGTTGTTCCTGGAACATTTCATTGTAGACATACCATTGAAGGAAACGACTGAAAATCTGTTATTCAATAATTGCACAGAAAGGATATACATATGAGAAGATTACTTAACCACATGCTATTTAACATAGATATTTATGCTAAAAAATGTTTTTCATTTTTATTGAATGAAGGTTATGAATACAAAGAAACATTTCGGAACAATGTAGCTCGTGAGCATACCTA
>JAUSOA010000205.1 GCA_030656435.1 Acholeplasmataceae bacterium
AACCACAAGTCTTATGCAGATCCTTTCATTATCTTTGAGATTATGAAAAGACCAACCACATTTACACCTAAAATGAGTGTATATAAAGCACCACTCATTGGAACTCTATTAAAATATTTAGGGGCATTTCCAATTGATAGATCCTCAGATAGAAACACAGCGCGTGCGATGGTTGATGCTATAAAAGTCATTAAAGATGGTATGGCAATGGCGATATTCCCTGAGGGTGGAATCAAGGATAGAAATGATGAAAAGATGGTTGCGATGCGTGCTGGAGCATACCGAGTTGCGATGAAAGCAGGAGCAAATTTATTGCCGATTAGCATTCAAAATACAACAGCTATCAAGTATAGAGCACCCTTTAGATCAACAAAGATTTCAGTTGTAATCCACCCTTTAATTCGTTATGAAGACATCAAACATTTAACGACACTTGAGGTTGCAGATAAGATGTTTAATATCATTAATCAAAAACTTGTAAAATAAGAAAAAGAGAAATTGACTAGACCCTATTTTGTAGACACTAATAATAAAAGAAACATAACAAAATAAGAAGCACTTCCATAATAAAATATGGAGGTGTTTTCATTATCAAGTAATAACACTTTTTTAAAATTATTAATTTTATAAAAAAGGGTATCATACCCCTTATAATTTATGCTATAATTAAAAAAAATACCAAAGGGGGATATTCACATGAAAATACAATGTACAATGTACCTACCACCAAAAAAGAAGATTGAATATGGTTATATTAAAGTTACTAATCTTGGAGTTGACCTAGCAAGAAAAAATAAGTTTTTTGCTTTAGGTTTTGGACTATTGGGGGCTATATTAACACCTGCAAGAGAATTCCATGGTTTTATGTGGGCTGAGGTTGATCGTATCGAAATGAAGAAATATGGCGTGTCCAAAAAAGCCTGTTATGTTACACTTAAAGATGAAAAAGAGTATATCTTCAGATTACCTAAGCCAGATGAAACTATTTCATTACTAAAAGAAGAGTTTAAAAAATCAAAACAGACCAAAGTCACAAACAATAGTGTATTTAGCGATTAAAAAATCAAATTCAATACTCTTCATAAAGAAAAAAGGCGAAAGCCTTTATTTTTTTAGAACCTTGATTGTTTTGTCTGTAATCTCAAAATAAACGATATCTGCATGCCTAATTAAATCTGCAAATGTATATAAACTT
The DNA here is from genome assembly GCA_030656435.1 of Acholeplasmataceae bacterium. Lineage (GTDB taxonomy): Bacteria > Bacillota_I > Bacilli_A > Acholeplasmatales > Acholeplasmataceae > Peloplasma. The sequence goes on from JAUSOA010000205.1 coordinate 1,196, forward strand.
GGATCTATATATCTTAAGAGTGCTTTAATCACGTGCGAATGTGCAACTAAAAGTATTTTTTGATCACCATGAATTTTTCTAAGGTTTTTAACAGCCTTACTAATGCGTGAAATCATCATTTGATCATGCTCATAGCCCTCAAAGCGGTAGTTTTCAATTCTAACAAAGGGCATCGCTGTTTCAACTGGAGTGCCATCTAAGTGATAGAAATCGCGTTCTACAAATTGGTGATCTACATAAATTGGACGATTCATTTTTAATTGTTTAGAAATAATAAATGCAGTTTCTAGTGCTCTTGAAAGAGGTGAAGCTGCGATTAAATCAAAGGATTCATTTTGAGCCCTTAAGGTTTCACCAAGAAGTTTCGCTTGGCTTTTGCCAGTTTCATTTAAAGGGATGTTAATTCTGCCCTGAACAAGACCATCCGCATTATAAGATGTTTGTCCATGGCGTACCATTGCTAAGATCATAATATTCCTCATTTCATCTTTTTTATTATAACATACTTTTATAGGTATTCCTTACTGTATATGATAAAATATAGAAGAAGGGATTGTGATTTTATGCATATCATTGATATCATTGCCAAAAAAAGAGATGGCATGGTTTTAACTAAAAATGAAATAGACTTTTTGATTCAAAATTATACAAAAGGATTCATTCCGGATTATCAAATGAGTGCCTTTTTAATGGCGACTTATTTTCAAAAAATGAATGATCAAGAAGCTACTTACTTAGCACTTGCGATGAGAGATTCAGGAGATTCGATTGATTTATCAGCAATTCCTGGAATAAAGGTTGATAAGCATTCAACAGGTGGTGTTGGTGATAAGGTCACATTGATTCTTGGACCACTGCTTGCTAGTCTTGGTGTAAAGTTTGCCAAAATGAGCGGTAGAGGATTAGGTCACACCGGTGGAACTATTGATAAACTGGAAAGTATTCCAGGCTACAAGGTCGAGCTCAAAGTTGAAGATTTCATCAATCAAGTCAATACAATTGGAATTGCTATCGTGGGTCAAAGTGGCGATGTTGCTCCTGCAGATAAAAAGTTATATGCACTACGTGATGTTACAGCAACCGTTGATGTTATTCCTTTAATTGCGTCCTCAATCATGAGTAAAAAGCTTGCGAGTGGAGCAGATGCGATTGTACTAGATGTCAAGGTTGGACATGGTGCATTTATGAAAACAGAGGAAGAAGCAATTAAACTCGCTGAGCTTATGGTTTCAATCGGTAGACTTGCTGGTAAGAAAATGACAGCGATATTGACAGGTATGGATGAGCCATTAGGACATAAGATTGGTAACGGTCTTGAGGTCTATGAAGCCATTTTAACCCTTCAGGGAAAGGGTCCTAAGGACCTAGTAGATGTCACAATTGAAATTGGTGCTCATTTATTATTAGACTCAAAAATTGAAAGTGATTTTGAAAAAGCTAAAATAAGACTTCATGAAGCATTAAAAAATGGAAAGGCTTATGCTAAGTTCCTAGAGCTTGTTAAAGCACAAGGTGGAGATCTAGATTCACTTAAGAATCCTGAGAATCTATTATCGAAAAAATTAGTTGAAGTTAAGGCTACATCTGAAGGCTATATTATGGATATTAATGCATTAGATATCGGAAAAGCTGCGATGCGCTTAGGTGCTGGTAGAGAAACAAAGGAAGACGATATTTTACTTGATGTTGGATTAGATCTACATCAAAAAATTGGTAGTTATGTCAAGAAAGGCGATGTTCTGGCTACTCTTTATGTGCAAGATAAAGGCGTTGAAGAAGCTAAGGTCTTAGTTCATGATGCAATAACTATTGGTAGTATAAAGAAGACTTTAACTTTAATCAAAAAAACAATTAAGTAGGTTTTAATGATGATTAAATATCCCGATTATAAGAATTCAATATTAAATGTGACAGCAACCATATTAAAGCATTATCATGCTCCATCCATTTATGATTCAATTCCTGAATTGGAAGAAGAATTAAAGAAAAACTATAACCATGTCGTTTTAGTTCTTTTGGACGGAATGGGTAAAAATATAATCGAAGAGCATCTTCCAAAAGATGCTTTTTTAAATAGATATAATCAAAAATGGATATCTTCAATTTTCCCACCTACAACTGTTGCAGCAACCAATGCAGTACTATCAGGACTACCTCCAATATCTTCTGGATACCTTGGATGGATACAGTATTTTAAAAATGAGAATTCAAATGTTGCAGTATTTTTAAATCATGATTTTTATCACCCTGAAGTAAAGTTTAAGGAACTACTACGAGATAAATATTTACATTACCCAACGATTTATGAGCAAATTCAAAAATATTCACCTGAGGTCAATACCTATGAAATTTTTCCAAGTTTTAAAGAAAATGGGTTTAATTCCTTTCATGAACAAGGAAATAGACTTCTTGATATCCATAAAAAGGATATTAAAAGCTTTAGCTATGTCTATTGGACAGAACCGGATATGACCGAGCATGATCATGGGATTCACTCAAAAGAAACCTCGAAGGTTTTAAATGATTTAAATATTGAACTTGAAAAGCTATCTGAGGAGTTAGCAGATGATGTATTGATGGTTGTTATTGCAGATCACGGGTTAGTTGATGTAGAGTCATATGATTTATTAGAAGATCAAAAATTATTATTTTTGTTAGCTAGAATGCCATCTATCGAACCACGAGCTACAAACTTCTTCGTCAAACCATTTTTACAGAGTGCATTTAAAAGACATTTCACTAAAACGTACGGGAAACACTTTATGCTTCTTAGTAAAAAGGAATTGATGGATTCAAATTTACTTGGAACTGGAATTAAACATCCATTATTAAATGATTTTTTAGGCGATTTTATTGGAATTGCGATTGACAAGTATATGTTTAAACTAGGTCCACAAAGTAAATTTGTTGCACACCATGCAGGGTTAACTGCAGGTGAAATTGAAGTCCCACTTGTAATATTTCACAAATAGCATTCATATAATTTATTTCGAAAAAAAAGGAGCCGAGAGCTCCTTTTAGTTGTTATTTTTTTGCGTTTTCTTTTGCGATTTCTGCAGCCATTAATACTGTAGATGCGATATCTGTAATGTTTGTTGGGACAACAATCTTTGTTGCTTGACCATTTGCAACGAGTGCTAATGCTTCTAATGATTTCAAGGTAAGAACTGCTTGATCTGCACCAGCATCCTTAATTAACTTGATACCTAAAGCTTCAGCTTCTTTAACTCTTAGAATTGCAGTTGCTTCCCCTTCAGCATTCAATACTCTTTGCTTCTTCGATGCTTCAGCTCTTAAAACAACAGCTTCATATTCCCCTTCAGCATTTAAGATCTGAGCACGCTTTTCCCCTTCAGCTTGAAGGATTTGAGCACGTTTTTCACGTTCTGCACGCATTTGCTTTTCCATGGAATCGCGAATGTCTTTTGGTGGAACGATGTTTTTAACTTCAACACGGTTAACCTTGATTCCCCATGGGTCAGTTGCTTCATCTAGGATTTCTCTCATCTTCGTGTTAATTAAATCTCTTGATGTTAGTGTTTGGTCTAAGTCTAGATCACCAATAATATTACGTAATGTAGTTGCTGAAATGTTTTCAATCGCCATTAATGGATTTTCTGTACCATAAGTATATAACTTAGGGTCAGTGATTTGGAAGAAGACGACTGTATCAATTTGCATTGTTACATTATCTCTTGTAATAACTGGTTGTGGATCAAAGTCTTTAACCTGTTCCTTCATTGAAACTGTCTTAATAACGCGATCAAACACTGGAATGATGAAATGCAAACCAACTCCAAGTGTCTTATGATAAGCACCAAGACGTTCCACAATTACAGCCTTAGTTTGTTGAACCAACTTAAAGCTTAATGCAAGTAATACGAATGCAAAGACAACGATTAGAATAATGCCTGTAACAACAGCTGCATTTGCAATAGGACTAATAAAACTTCTTAAAAATTCCATTCTTTATTCCCCACTTTCTATTTTTCTATTTTTTCTACAATCAATTTTACACCTTCAACATCAAGAACTCTTGCCATATCGCCAACAGATAACGTTTCTTTAGAAATAGCAGACCACTCCATGTAGCGTATCTTGATTTTACCAATTGTGTCTGGTGTGATTTCTTTAATCACAGGACCTGTCATGCCAACAATGGCATCGACATTGGTTTTGATTTCGTTAGTCTTCATGTATTTTTTGACGACTGGTCTAGTGAGTAGCAATAGAGCAGCAGTAACGAATGCAAAGGTCAAAATCTGAACAACTGGGTTTATATTGACGAGTGCCATAATAAAACTAGGAACGGCTGCAAGTGCAAACCAAATGCTAATCATATCAGCTGTAAAGAGTTCTAAAACCAAAGCGATAATGAATAGTGTCAACCAAAACCAAACCATGTATTCAAGCATATTACATCTCCTCCTTCAAATCTACAAGTAAGATTTGATCCTTGTGATTCCAGGTTGCTTTAAACTTATGGGTCTCAACGTTTAGGTTAAGTCCTGCAAGTTCACAGATTTCATCCATAAATGCTTTGTTTGTCACTCGGCTATAGGAAGATCTCACCGTAATCCTGTATTTGCTGCTATCTGGAATATCATGCCTCATTGCTTCCGCTTTACTAAGCGGTTTAATTACAATGAGTTTCTTCATCTTATCTATGCCAAGCATAACGCTAAAGGCATTCTCAAAATATACTGTTGCTGGTTTGTTTAACGTAATGTTACCAGCAGCTAGTGTCACAACTAAATCCTTAGGTTTTTCATTAAACCAAGTAATTTCCATCATTATCACTCCTTACACTTCTAATTATACTCTAAATTATTTGAAATGCAAGAGAAATTACTTAAAATTATTAATTCTTATTTTACTTGAATGTCGATAAGTTCGATTCCAAATGTAAGAGCCGTCTCGTGAAGAACAGCAAATGACTCTGAATTTATTGATTCATTTTCTAGAATTAAATTTTTGATATGCATCTCAATAGCATCTAATGAATCCAGTGCCGCATAGACAAATAGCACGACATCATTAACTTTATATTGGTACTCCAAATGATATTGAACACCAATTCCTTCTTTATCTATCTTAAAATGAAATTTCTTTGTAGTTTCAAGTAAAGGAACAACCTGAATCACACGATCGATTAAAGGTATAGTAAAATAAACACCTTTTTCATTCAATATTTTATGAAATGCTCCAAACCTTTCAACAACATGTGCTTCGTTTATACCTACAATTTTAATATTTGGTGCAATAAACAAAATGGTAAGAAAGATTAAAACGAGTGCTCCAATGATTATTTCTTCCATAAACAAACCACCTTTTTTTCTTATTGATTGATATATTTTTTATTTTATAGTATTCTATAGATGATCACTACGGGGAGCCATGTGCTGAGAGGACGAAAGTCGACCCGCGAACCTGATCTGGATCGTACCAGCGGAGGGATAGTTAGATGTAAATCATACATACTAGCAATTTCTTTGGTCATCCATAGAAATTTTTTATTTTTCTAAGGAGGAAAAAGAAAGTGAAGTTAAAGAAAGAAACGTGGCGGATGCTCATTGCAGTGAATCTCTTGGCATTCGCGATAATCCTGGATTTAATAACGAATGCAATTCCAGGGTTGAATTTAAGTATGCCATTTGGAGGCAAGTTCTTCGGTATATCGATGTTACCACTTGTCTTAATAGGTTTACTAGTTGGTTTAAAGTATGGGTTAATGTCTGGGTTGATTTATGCACTCTATAATTTTGGGATTGATTATATCATCTATCTTGAAACACTAAGAGTGACTCTAGAATCTTGGACAGGTATTCCATGGACGTTTGGGATGATTGTTGCTTTAATCATGTTTGACTATGTGATTCCATTTATGGCATTTGGTTTATCGGGAATCTTCAAAGATGGTTTAAAGGAGAAGAAGAAATTCGTATATGCTGTCTTATTTGTCAGTGGAATACGTCTTATTTCTAGTACAATCAGTGGTGTTATCCTTTGGGGTAGTAGTATAGCCTATGCATCTGAACAGGTTGCTTTAGGTAACGATTCGCATAATCTTGCAACAAGATTATTCGCTTTTGTTGGTGATAATCTAGTGCTTTACAGCTTCGGTTATAACTTTATTTACATCTTTACAACCTCAGTTGCAGTCATTGGTATTGGACTGTTAATCTTCAAAAGATTACAAGTCATTTCTCAAAATTTAGAAGAAAGTAATTGATCGACAGTTTTTAAATAGTCTAATCTTGGTTGATAACCAAACTGAATCGGTAAGGCTTTTTCTTTGAAAGCAGAATAAGGGATGGATTTCCGTCCCTTTTCTTTATCAAATTGCATATCCCAGTATTCAAAAAGAATGGGAGATGGTAATAAAAAGTATTGATTATAAGCTCTGAAATGCACAATGAGGAAGGAAATGCCGCCTTGCTTGTCAACATTTCTTAAATGGTCAATTTGATGTTCATGAACGTTACTTAAAGGCATCGAAGTCTTTGAACTCGTTTCCTTTGCATCAAAATCGATATATTTGGTTTTGTAAACCCCATTAAAGTCAGTCGTTGAAGGTGTTTTGTAGTATGCTTCGGTGATTTTTGCTTTATTTCTGGCAGGGTAACTAACGTTAACAACCTGTACAGGAGTAGGCTTTTTATGGATAACAGCAATCCCATGATTGAGATAATAGGTATTGCTTGCTTCGATATCCGATTCAAGGGTCATTCCTAGGTTTGCATAATTAGTTGTTTTTACTTGTAATTTTCGCTTAATTGGATAGTTTATCATATTCTATTCACCTATTCTTATCATAACATAGTTATGAGACAAATTGATTGTGTAATATGAAAAACATGGTATAATATCTATAGTGAAAAACGGTACAAAGGATGTGGTACATTGAGTAAAATCAGGTTTTTTGCCTTAGGTGGACTAGGGGAGAACGGAAAAAACATGTATGCGATCGAAGTTGACTCGCAAATATTTATATTAGACGCTGGAATTAAGTATCCAAGCGCAGAGCTTTATGGTGTGGATGAGATTATTCCAGACTACAAGGTTTTGATTCGTGCAAAAGACCGCATTCGTGGTATTTTTTTGTCACACGCTCATGAAGATCATATCAGCGCACTACCCCATATCTTAAGAGATTTAAATGTTCCAGTCTACGCAACCAATTTCACGATGCAAATTGTTAATGATATGTTAAAGGATGATGGTTATGATCTTGAAACCTTAACACTCAATACGATTTCACAAAATTCTATTATTAAATTTGGAAATGTGCGAGTCACATTCTTTAATACAACACACTCGATTCCTGAATCAGTAGGAATTGCAGTACATACTGTAGATGGTGTTATTGTTTATACATCTGATTTTACCTTTGATCAAAGTGGAGATGTGAAGTACCAAACAGACTTTAGAAAGATTAATGAACTATCCGAGAAAAATGTTTTAGCTTTACTGACTGAATCTTTAGGCTCAACACTAGAATTAAATGGTGGAGTGAACCAAAACTTAATTCATCGACTCAATAGCATTTTTACAAATGCTGATGGAAGAATTATTGTTTCACTATTTTCATCGGATTTAAGAAAGATTCAACGAATTATTGATATATCTTTAGCTCATCATAAAAAGATAGCGATTATCGGTAGAAGAGCACAAAGAATTGTTGATATTGCAATTCACAATGGGTATTTAAATATTCCTGCAGAATCACTAATTAATTTAAGATATATTGATGAAAAAAATAAAAATGATGGCAGTGATGTTGTTGCACTTGTAACAGGAAATCGTCATGAACCATTCTTTATGCTACAACGTATGTGTAAAAAGGCAGATCGCTTGATTCATATTGATGAAACAGATACCGTCATCTTGATGACGCCACCAGTTCCTGGCACAGAGAAAATGGCTGCTAGAACCATGGATATTTTATACCGTAGTGATGCTCAAGTAAAAATGGTTGATAAGAGATTACTCACATCTGCGCATGCTACTGCTGAAGAAATTAAGATGATGATTAACCTACTGAAACCGAAATATATCATTCCTACCATTGGTGAATATCGTCATCAATTTGGTGTGAAAAAACTAGCTCAAGAAATTGGCTATCGTGAAGACCAAGTCTTCTTACTAGATAATGGAGATGTTCTCACATTTGATGATAAAGAAGCATACGTTTCTAGAAACGATATCAATGTCGGTGAAATTCTAATTGATGGAACTGCCGTAGGAGATGTCAACGATTTTGTAATGAAGGACCGTGAACTACTTGCAGAAGATGGAGCATTACTTCTTGTCGCTCATATAAGTCCAAAGACCAAACAAATCATTGGTGAAGTGAAGATTATAACCAAGGGCTTTGTTTATGTTCAAGAGTCTGAGGAAATACTCAATAAGGTTAAGGAAACATTCTTACAGGTTTCTAAGAAGCATCTAGAAGGTAAATATATCAATTGGAATGATTTTAAGCGTGATGTCAGAAATGAAGTGAACCGCTATATCTATTCTGAGACGAGACGTTCACCGATTACCATACCAGTCATTATTTCAACTGAAGGATAAAAAAATAGACAATTGAGCAAAATCAATTGTCTTTTCTTTTTTTCTTTTTAATTTTATCGATAATCTTTAATCTATCTGATAATGCCTTTTCATAACTTGATTCATCCTTTGGATGATAGTAGGTTTTATCCTTGATTTTATCAGGGAGATAGCTTTGATCGTTAATCGAATCCTTATCGTTATGTGGGTAATGATAAATTTCTGGATTTACCTTTATTTTTCGGTTATTTGCATGATCTGGCACTGTACCAGTGTCCTCATTTTCGTAATCGGATAAAGCATCGTCGATAGCTGAAATCGCGGTGTTAGATTTCGGAGAAATTGCCATATCAATGACGATTGTTGCTAGCATAATTCTAGCTTCGGGAAATCCAACCTTGATTGCTGCATCACACGCACTTGTAACCTTGCCACCCATTAAGGGATTTGCAAGTCCAATATCTTCATAAGCAATCACTAAGAGCCTTCTAATAATAGATTGAAGGTCACCTAATGTAATAAGTCTTGCTAGATAATGAATTGCTGCATCGACATCGGATCCGCGAATTGACTTCTGTAGAGCAGATAAAAGCTCATAAAAATTATCTTCATGGTCGTCAAGGTCATGTGAAACCTTCCCTGCAACTCGATAAACTGTTTGTGCGGTCAATAAATCGCCATCATTTAATACCAGTGCTGCACTTTCTAGAAGATTTAATGCAGTTCTAACCTCATGATTAGAATATCTAACAATTGCTTTAAGTGCATTGGCTTCAATTCGAATATCACAATCAAGTTCATGCAATGCAAGCATTAATGCTTTTTCTATTGATTCCTCATCGAGCTTTTTAACCTCGTATAAATGACATCTGGAGCGAATCGCCATATTGATACTTTGATAGGGATTTAATGTCGTTAAGCCAATGACGGTAGCATTACCATTTTCCATATACGGAAGTAAATAATCTTGAACATCTGTTTTCATGCGATGTATTTCATCAATCACGATGATGATATCGTGATAATTGGTTGTTTCTATAATATCTTTGAGTCTTGCTTTATTTTCGGTTGATGCGTTAAAAAAGTAGAAATCTAATCCTGATTCCTTCGCGAATATTTGTGCAATTGTCGTCTTTCCAGTCCCTGGAGGACCATACAAAATAAACGATAAAAGTTTCTTTTTAGCAAGCATCGATGTCAAAACACC
>JAUSOA010000137.1 GCA_030656435.1 Acholeplasmataceae bacterium
AAGGGGATCCTGCAGAACTAATTGCATCAAATGATAAAGCAAAAAACATATTAAAATGGATTCCACAATATACACTTAAAGATATCGTAATTTCAGACTATAATTACCGCAAAAAAATCTCAAATAAATAGCATAAAAAAAGCCGATTTTGTGTCAACAAAATCGGCTTAATTATTATCAAATTGAAGCTAAACGTAATATAATATAATTGCGATAATCCCAATTACAAGACAGTAAACTGAAAAGTAAATTAAATTCTTGACCTTCACATAGTTGTATAAAAATCTTACAGCAATTAAACTGAAGATAAAACTCATCACAAACGCTAATGAGTACCCTATATAGTGAATGGGTTCACTAGTGTTAAAGGCTTCATAAAGCCCTAATATAGAAACCGGTACTGATACTACTAAATAACTCAAGAAGGAGAATTTCAAAACTTTTTTGAGCTCAATCTTCTGCATTAAACCACCAGTCATTGTAATACCGCTTCTTGAAATTCCGGGGAAAATTGCGAACATTTGAAAGGCTCCAATAACAAGCGCGTTCTTCCAAGTCACTTCATTTTTCCATTGAATATCTCGTTGCTTATAGACATAAAACAAGAGGATTGATGTAAGTATTAATGCGAACCCAACTGACAGTAAATCGTTGGGTAAATAATCCTTGAAAAACAGTCCAAAAAGTCCAATCGGAATAACTGCAATGATAAGCTTACTAACGTAAACAAAATCTTCTTTTCCAGTCTCATCCTTTCGAATTAAATAGCACCAAGTTCCCTTAATCAATTGACCCACATCTTTTCTAAAGAAATAGAGAAGGGCTAAGAAAGAACCAGTGTTGGTTATCATTAAAAATATAGTTAGGTTGGTTAAGTCAAATCCAAATAGATGACTAAACAGTGTGAGATGTCCACTGCTTGACACAGGAAAAATTTCAGTAACTCCCTGAATGATTCCGAGTATGATGTATTTAATTATCTCTATAAGTTGTTCCATATGATCACCGACCTTATTATAGCATATTAATCTAATCAAAATATGTTAAAATATAAACAATCAAATTCTTCTTTTATGAATTGATGAAGTTATAGTGAAATGCAATTTCTAAAATTTAGTCTATAATGAAATTAAGTCTTCACACAAGGAGTAAGAATGAAGCAGATCATAAAAATCATCAAAGGAGCCTTTGTCGGAATGGGGAGTATTCTTCCCGGTATCAGTGGTTCGATGATTGCAGCAATTTTAAAAATCTATCAAGAGCTGATTACTGCCTTAAACGATTTTACAAAGCACCCACTTCAAGCATTAAAAAGTGTTTGGGAATATATCGTTGGAGTCATCATCGGAGTAGGCTTTGGTTTTTTATTTATTAAGATTTTTCTTGATGTCCTACCAATTCCATTCACGCTTCTTTTTATTGGTTTTATTCTTGGAGCGATACCCGGAATCATTAAGGAACTTAAATCGGATAAATATCACTCTTCTCACTTTTTAGTTATGGGTTTAATGATGGTCATGATGATTGGTTTTCTTTTTATTCAAGAAGGATCATCATCTTCTGAATCGTGGGTATATTACACAATTGTCTTCTTAATTGGTGTTATATTTGCAGCAGCATTAATCACTCCTGGTTTAAGTGGAGCAACGATGCTACTTGCACTTGGCTTTTTCCAAATTTTGATTGACCTTGGAGATGACATTATTCGAGCGTTTCTCACATTCAATTTTACTGAAATTGCACCAGTAATTCCGATGTTACTACTGCTATTGCTTGGAGCAGTTGTTGGATTGATTGGAATGGGAAAAATCATGTACCAATTGCTTACTCACTTCAAAACACATTTTTATTTTGGAGTTTTAGGTATAGTTATTGTTTCACCATTTAACATTTTATTTACACTACAAAAAGATACAGAATCCAATGTTTTTCAAGCTTCTTGGTTTATTTGGGTTTTAGGAGTATTATTCTTTATCATCGGTATTTTCTTAACACATATCATTACCGTTAAAGGTCAAAAAGTGGAGGAAGTTATATGATTAAAAAAGCAGTAATTCCAGCAGCAGGATATGGAACACGATTTTTACCAATTACCAAAGCGTTACCGAAGGAACTTTTACCAATTATTGATCATCCGACGATTGAGTACATCGTTAGTGAAGCAATAGATGCAGGAATCACGGATATACTATTGATAGTCAGCGCGAATAAAAACGCGATTATCGATTACTTTGATTACAATATGGAACTAGAAACGATACTTTTATCGAAAAACAGACATTATGAATATGGACTAGTTAGAAATATTGCTGTTGGAGCAAATATCCATTACATTAGACAAAGAGAACAACTCGGTCTAGGTCATGCAGTCTTACAAGCCGAAACTTTTGTTAATGGAGAGCCCTTCGCTGTTCTTTTAGGCGATGACATGTATGTTGGTAAGGATAAACCAGCTATTAAGCAACTTGTTGATGTTTTTGAAAAAGTGAATGCATCCGTTTTAGGAACCATGGAAGTCGAGCTTAAAAATACTTCCAAATATGGAATTTGTATTCCAATGGAAAACCAAAAAGGTCCAATCATTGAGTTAAAAGGAGTTATTGAGAAACCAAAAGTTGAAGAAGCACCCTCTAGGAGTGCAATCGGCGGACGCTATATTTTAACTCCAACAATATTTGAATACCTTCGAAATCAGCCTAAAGGTGCTGGAAACGAAATCCAGTTAACTGATGCAATTCTTAGAATGATGGGTAAAGAAAAAGTGTACTCATATGATATACAAGGGAAAAGATACGATGTCGGTAACAAAATTGACTATATTGAGGCGATTTTAGATTTCGGTCTTCAAAAAGAGGAACTCAAGGAAGAACTTCAAAAACTAATCAATAGCAAGTCTAAGTAATCAACTGTATCATCTTTACATTTAGATTCAAAAAACATATAATATAGGTAACACGTAAAAGAGAATAGTAATTTTTTAGTTTGTATAGAGAAGTCACGGGTGGTGAAAGTGACGCTAACTAGATAACGAATCTACTCTTTAGTGATGCTAATCACATCCGCAAGTCTGCGTTAAAGACTTCGAGGGCTAGAATTCGTTCTAGAACTAAGGTGGTACCGCGTCTAATGACGTCCTTAGATACATATCTAGGGACTTTTTATTTTTTAAGGAGGAAAGAACAATGTTAGATTTAAAGTATGTAACAGAAAATATTGAAGAAGTGATTAAAAAGTTGTCAAGAAGAAATGGTGATTTTTCATATTTATATGAGCTCGTCACACTACAAGAAGAAAGAAAACAAACAATCGTTGAAGGTGAATCTAAAAAAGCACTTAGAAATGAAGCATCTAAAAAAATAGGAGAGCTCAAAAGAAACAAACTTGACGCTACTTCAGTTCTAAATGAGGTCGCTCATTTGGGAGATGACATCAAGGAATTGGATGAAAAACTAAATGTAATTGAAGAAAAAATCTTCAATGTTTTAGCGAATACACCAAATATTCCAAATGATAATGTGCCAACAGGAAAAGATGATTCTGCAAACGTTGAAATTAAAAAAGTGGGAACACCAAGAGTGTTTAATTTCAAAATTAAAGATCACATCGAACTTGGGGAAAAACTTGACATTCTAGATTTTGAAAGAGCTGCAAAGATTACAGGCACTCGTTTTGTTGTTGATAAAGGACTTGGTGCAAGACTTGAAAGATCTTTAATTCAATGGATGATGGACCTTCACGCACACGAGCACAAATATATAGAAATCATCCCACCTTATATTGTCAATGAAAAAAGTATGTTTGCTACCGGACAATTTCCTAAATTTAAGGAAGATGCATTCAAGGTAACCGCAGGAGATAATGCATGGTATTTAAATCCAACGGCAGAGGTACCTACTATCAATTTGCACCGCGATGAAATTTTAGATGGAGATCTTCTCCCCTTCAATTATTGTTCATTTACAACTGCATTCCGTGCTGAAGCAGGATCTGCTGGTAGAGATACTAGAGGTATTCTAAGACAGCATCAGTTTAATAAGGTTGAACTTATCAAGTTCACTAAGCCTGAGGAATCCTACAAAGAACTAGATAAAATGCTTTTAAATTCTGAAGAAGTCTTAAAGAGATTGGGTCTACCATATCGCGTTGTATGCCTATCTACAGGTGATATGGGCTTTGGTATGGCTAAGACCTATGACATTGAAGTCTGGCTTCCAGGACAAAATATGTATCGTGAGATTGGATCTATTTCTAACGCTGAGGATTTCCAAGCTCGCCGCGCAAATATTCGTTTTAAGAGAACCAAGGATAGCAAAACAGAATACGTCCACACCTTAAATGGTTCTGGCCTAGCAATTGGTAGAACGATGATAGCTATTATTGAAAACTATCAGAACGAGGATGGAACAATTACTGTTCCTGAAGTACTGGTTCCTTATATGAGAGTTAACAAGATTCAATAACACAATTTCACACGAAAAAACCATAGACTTCACATAACAATTTGCTAATATATAAGTACTCCTATTTTTTCTCTCTATTTTTTCTATATGATATAATAAGTGTGCTGATGCACGCTTATTTTATTAATGAAGGAGTGTACTTATGAAAATATACTATGTTGAAGACGAAAAAGACTTATCAGAGATTATAAGAAAGTATTTAAGTAGAGAGGGCTATGAGACTTCTGTCTTTTATAGTGGTGAAGAAGCGATGAAGCATATTCACGACTCCGTAGACCTATGGATACTAGATATTATGTTGACGGGTGAGATTAGTGGATACGATTTAATTAAGACACTTAAAGAAAACAATAGCCCTGCGGCTGTTATTTTCACTTCAGCTAGAGATCAAGATTTAGATAAAATTATGGGATTAGAATTAGGTAGTGATGACTATCTAGCAAAACCTTATTCACCAAGAGAATTAATCTTAAGAGTAAAATCTGTATTAAAAAGACATTTCAGCACACAAACCTCTGAAATGGTTAACTATGCAAGCTATGAAATTAATATTACAAGAAGAGAAATAAAGCATCATGGTGAAATGATTGATTTAACAAATAAAGAATTTGAATTATTATTATTCTTTTTGAAAAACATGAATACTGCATATGGAAGAGAAGAAATATTAAAGCATGTATGGGGAGAAAATTATTACGGTAGTGATAGAGTTGTCGATGACCTACTACGTCGCTTAAGACATAAAATGCCAGATTTAAAAATCGAGACGATTTATGGCTTTGGTTATAGATTGTTATGAAAGAGATTAAGTTAACAACACAACTCAATCTAATTTTTACGATTGTAACGCTGTTAACCAGTCTTATTTTTATCATTGCATTCAACCGTGTTCTCGCAAACATGAGAGTCGATCAAAACAAACTTCAACTTTTCGAATACCTACAAGAGGTCAGTGAAAATATTGAAAATCCAGCAGGTAGTAGCTATAACGGTTATGTTATCGTATTTGGTAATAATGTGACAAACAGCAATAACATCACCATTCTTGAAGGCAACTATACTGCCCAATCTTTATATAACAAGCTCCGTGTAATTCCAGGAGGATCATATAATGAAAATATTGGTGGAACGAATTTCTATTATCAAATTGAACGAAGACCAGGCAATAGTGCAGTCATTGTGTTTACATCAGAGGCATATCTAGATGTTATTGGCAATTCATTTTCTGCACTTGTTAGAGCGAGCTTCATCGCATTAGTTCTCTTAGGTAATTTAATCATTTTGATGTGGTCTAGAATCACTGTCTTACGTGTTAAAAGGCTCCAAGGAGAAGTTCAAGTGCTGTCGCTAACAAATTATCAAGTCCCAATTGAAATCGATGGAAATGATGAAATTACCGATCTTGCATTAACCATTGAAAAGATGAGACAAGAAATTCAGCACTCAGAAAAATCTAAGCAAGAGATGCTTCAAAATATATCCCATGACTTTAAAACACCAATTGCAGTTATACAATCCTATGCAGAAGCGATTGCTGACGGAGTTTCTGATGTTAGTGAAGCTGAAGTTATTATCAAACAAGCAGATCTTTTAAATCAAAAGGTTAAGCAGCTTCTAGAGCTCAATAAACTAGAATACTTAAGGGATCAGAACGAGTTTGAAACGATTGTGATTAAGGATATCATTATCAACATCGTCAATAACCAAAAATATAGAACTACTGTTGATTTTAAGCTTGAAATGGATGATTCAACATATTTCGGCGTGAAAGAGAATTTCTATACAGCATTTTCGAATATTATTGATAATGCGATTCGCTATGCTAAAACTGAAATTGTCATTACACTAAAAAATAAAAAGCTCACCTTCTATAACGATGGCGAGCGAATTAGCGATAAATTTATTGAACAATTATTTAAGCCATATGAAAAAGGACGAAACGGTCAGTTTGGACTTGGGATGAGTATTGTCCAAAAAACTTGTGCACACTTCAATCTTTTACTCAAGGTTGAAAATGTCAATCAAGGTGTTATGTTTACTATAGAGCCGCTTTAATCAAGCGAGCTCTTTCTCTATAATCTTCCGTGTTTAGATTTCCCATGTTGTTTTTCAATTGAAATGAAAGTTCTTCTTTAACATAACGTGGAATTAAATGGAGATGAAAGTGAAAGACAGTTTGACCTGCGACTTCACCATTGTTACTTAAAATATTAAGGCCTTCTACATGAAATGCTTTTTGGATGGCCTTCGCTAATTTAACAGAAACCGCGAAAAGATGAGCCGCAACATCCTCAGGAACATCAAAGATAGTTGGATACAATGCTTTTGTAACCACTAATGTGTGTCCCTTTGTAGCCTGTGAAATGTCAAGAAATGCAACAACGAGATCGTCTTCATAAACAAAGTGAGCAGGAATTTCTCTGGCAATAATTTTTGAAAATATTGTAGGCATAGTTATACCCCCTTCTTGGCTTTATTCTATCATAATTAGATTGAAAACGACCATAAAAAATGATATAATCATTTCGTATGTAGGAGGAATTATATATGAAAAAAGTACCAGTAGGTATATCTGGTCGTCATCTTCATTTAACAGCTGAGCATTTGGAAACCCTTTTTGGTCCAGGCTATAAGCTTACTGTGATGAAAGATCTTACTCAACCAGGGCAATATGCTGCAGAAGAAAAGGTTGATGTTATCAGTCCAGAAGGAAAATTACTAGCAGGAGTTCGCATTTTAGGACCAGTTCGCCCAGCATCTCAAGTAGAAATATCTAAAAGTGATGCTTTGCGCTTTAAATTTGTAGCACCAGTAAGATCTTCTGGTGATGTTAAAGGCACAGGTGCAGCAACTTTGGTCGGTCCAAAGGGACAAGTCAAAATTGAAGAAGGTGTCATTATTGCAGATCGTCATATTCACTTTTCACCTGAGGAAGCAAAAGAATTTGGTGTTGTCGATCGTCAAATCGTCAGTCTTAGGGTTGGGGGAATTAAAGCGGGAATTTTAGATAACGTCTTGTGCCGTGTTCACCCACAATTTAGATTAGATTGTCATCTTGATACAGATGATGGTAGCGCATTTATGCTAAACACTGGTGATATGGTTGAGCTTGTTAAATCATACACGATCAACGAATAGTGCCTGCATAGGCACTTTTTTACCCTAGGAGGTAGCTCTTGAAAAAACTAGCTAAACAACAGGTATTCAAGGATCCATTATATGGTTTTATCCACGTGGATTATGAATTGATACGAAAACTCATCGATTCCTCTTTATTTCAAAGATTGAGAAGAGTGCGTCAATTGAGTGGGGTACAAATGGTCTTTCATGGTGCGGAACACTCAAGATTTTCTCATAGCTTAGGTGTTTATGAGATTGCTAATAGGTTTTTAACTGTTCCAGACATTCAAAACGCACTATCAGAAAGAGAAAAGCTTATCTTTTTAAGTTCAGCATTACTCCATGATATTGGTCACGGAGCTTATTCTCATGCTTTTGAGGATATTTTTGGCGTTAGCCATGAGAAAATCGGGGCAGCTTTAATTATGCATGATCAGGAAGTTTTTAAAGTATTAAGTTCAATTGACGCTAATTTTGCATCCGATGTCGCATCTATCATATTAAAACAGAAGAAATTTCCATTAATCGAACAATTGATATCTAGCCAATTAGACGTTGATCGTCTTGACTATTTAGAAAGAGATGCTTACTTTACAGGAGCAGCTTATGGGCATATCGATGTCGATCGTCTTATTCGAGTTTTATACATTAAAAATGGCCAAGTTGTGTTTAAACTTTCAGGAATTCATGCAATCGAAAATTATTTAATTGCAAGATATCACATGTATTGGCAAGTTTATTATCACCCTGTCGCTAGAGCGTACGAAGTAACTCTAGAAAAAATATATAAGAGAGTTAAGGATCTTTTACTCGCTGACTTTACATTCAAGGGAAATGTTGAGCCACTTCAAAACATAATTAGCAATCCTTCAAACCTAGATAGTTATATCGAAATTGATGATTTCTATATTAATGGTTTAATCGCAAGCTTTATGAAATCAGAAGATGAAATATTAAAATCTTTAGCCAATGATTTTTTAAATCGCAAAATTTGGGGATATTTAAATGATATTGAAGAAAATCGCGAGAAAATTGAGGAAATTAAAAAGTCATATACACAAGAAGAACTTAAGTATTATACGTCTTATCGTACAGTGCATAACTCAACTTATAATGATGATGGCGAAGGATTTGGAGACAAAATATATATATTACTTGAAAACGGTAAGATTTCGACTCTAAAGGAACAGTCAAAAATTATTGAAAGCTTAATGCTTAGTGGAACAAAGACTGATCCTAAGTTCTTCTACAAAAAGAAATGAGACCAAAGGTTTTTGTAGTTGAAGGTAGAAATGATGCAAATAGATTAAAAAGAATTTTCCCCGATATCGCAATTGTTACAACCAACGGTAGCGCTATTAACATAGACTCGGTAGAACTTCTAAAGGAATTAGATGCCACTCATGACATCATATTATTTTTAGATCCGGATCACGCAGGAGAGAGAATTAGAAGACTATTATCTAAGCAAGTTAAAAACATCTATCATGCATTTTTGGATAAAGAGGTTGCTTATAGCAAGAATAGGAAGAAAATTGGTATTGAGCATGCATCAGAAAAGGATATTTTAGATGCTCTTAAAGATATCAAAATTGTCTCGCACGAGTCGAAAAGCGATATCACCCATACCTTTTTATTTGATATGAAATTAACAGGTAACAAGGATAGTAAGGTATTAAGAGATTATTTAGCGAAAGAGTTGAAAATTGGCTACGTAAACGGAAAAACACTGTATCAAAGACTAAAAATGTTTGATATTAGTCAAAAAGAAGTGATTGAGGTACTTAAGTGAATCATCAAGCAAAAAAGAAATTCGGACAAAACTTTCTAAGAGACAAAAATCTTTTAATGAAAATTGTCAGAGAATCCAATATCACAAATCAGTTTGTTATCGAGGTAGGTCCAGGGCAAGGAGCTCTAACTACCTTTTTGGCATCTTCAGCTAAAAAGGTAGTTGCCTATGAAATTGATTTGACACTAAAACCTATATTGGATATGCTTGAAGAACAATTCGAAAATCTTGAAGTTGTTTATCAGGATTTTTTGGAGGCAGACTTATCCATCTATTCCGAGGATATTCATGTAGTAGCAAATGTTCCATATTATATTACTACACCAATTTTATTTAAATTATTGGAAACAAGAAATATTAAAACAGCTTCACTAATGATTCAAAAAGAAGTGTGCGAAAGATTACTTGCAACACCAAACAGTAAGCAATACAATGCATTATCAATCATTTTACAATATCACGCTCAAGCATCCAAAATGATGGATGTCAAGCGTCATATGTTTTTTCCAGTTCCTAATGTTGATAGTGCTGTAATTCGCATTGTAAAGAGAAAAGAGTCTTTAATTGAAGAAGATAAAGAATCCCTTTTTATTCATATGGTCAAGGAAGCATTCAGACAAAAAAGAAAGACATTAGTCAACAATTGGCATCAAGGATTTAATGTTCCAAAAGAAAAAATAGAATCCTTTTTAATTGAACAGGGTTACACCAAGGATGTAAGAGCAGAATCCTTATCAATTCACGATTTTATAAAGCTAGTAAGGATGTGGAAAAATGATTAAAGAATATGCATATGCGAAAATCAATCTACTTCTTGACGTAGAGAAAAAAAGAGAAGATGGATTTCACGATCTAAAAATGATTTTGATTCCAATCGAACTTCATGACGAACTAACCTTTGAACCTTCAGAAGAAATTTCTTTAAAATCAAATATTGAGATTGAAAATAATGCAGTTATCCATACTGCTAATCTAATGAAAAAAAAGTACGAAGTCAAGGATGGAGCAAGAATTACATTACAAAAAACAATACCGATGGGTGCAGGTTTAGGCGGTGGTTCTGCTGATATTGCTGCAACAATTAGAGGTTTAAATACACTGTGGAACCTTAAGCTTGAGAATACTGAAATGGAAAATCTCGCACTTAGTCTAGGTTCTGATACATTATTTTGTTTGTATAACAAGCCAGCATTTGTTTATGGAAGAGGAGAAAATATACTTTATGTAGATGTTCCTTCAATCGAATCCATTTATTTATTCCCATCGATTATCAATGTTTCTACAAAAAATGTTTTCCAAAAACACCGTGTAAAGCATAATTCGAAAAGGTTTAATCGTTTATTTATCAACTATTTAAATGAGAATTACGATAGATTCTTTAAGAAAACATACAATCACCTACTAAAAACGACAGTCAAATGCTACCCAGAACTAAAAAAACACTATAAAGCTGTTCGCAGTATCAATCAAAGCGCATTCATGACAGGAAGTGGTTCTACATTCTATATATTATCATTTGACAAAAATGATGAACCTTTAAGAGAGAAAATTCGTAAATCAGGGCTCGAAAGTATCAAAACAAAGCCAAAAGAATAAAAAAACTTTAATAAATTAAATGAATATGCTATAATTTATTTATAAATAAAGGACGTCTTGGAGGGCAAAATGAAGATTACTGATGTAAGAGTAAAACTTGTTAGCAGCGAAAGCAGACTTAGGGGAGTAGCAACCATTACTTTCGATGAAAGTTTTGTTGTGCATGACATTCGTATCATTGAAGGCGAGAATGGCATCTTTGTAGCGATGCCTAGCAAGAAGACACCTAACGGAACCTTCAGAGATATTGCTCACCCAATTCATGGCGAGATGCGTAAAGTGATTGAAGATGCAATTGTTGTTGCATATAATGAAGCACTTGCTAACCCATCTTCTACAGATGAAGAATAGACTGACTTAAGTGAAAAATGAATGAATAAAAATCTTTTTTGTACATCTGTGCAAAAAGATTTTTTTTTGAGGAAAAATCCGTTAAATTAGATACCTTTTCATGTATAATGAAGACGAGAGAAATTGAAGGAGTTGTGAATTACATGTCAATTGTTGATGGAAAAAAAGTAAAGCTGTTTGCATTAAGTTCGAATAAAGCATTAGCCGAGGAAGTATCGAAAGCTGCGAATATCGAACTCAGTTCTGCTGAAGTTGTTAGATTCGCAGATGGCGAAATATCTGTCAATATCGAGGATAGTGTTCGTGGACACGATGTATTTGTAATACAATCAACATCCGCACCAGCAAACGAGCATGTTATGGAATTGTTAATCATGGTAGATGCACTCAAGAGAGCGTCTGCGAAAACAATAACGGTCTTAATGCCTTATTATGGATATTCAAGACAGGATAGAAAAGCAAAATCAAGACAACCCATTACAGCAAAATTGATTGCAGATATGTTACAGGTTGCAGGAACTGATCGAGTCATTTGTATAGATTTACATGCCGCGCAGATACAAGGATTCTTTAATATTCCAATTGATAATTTTCCAGCATCACCTTTATTAGCCGATTACTTCTTATACACTAAAAAATTAAATAACGTCGTTGTTGTTTCACCGGATCACGGTGGAGTTACAAGAGCAAGAATATTTGCACGTATATTGGATGCACCACTAGCGATTATTGACAAGCGCCGTCCAGAGCCAAATAAAGCAGAAGTTCAAAACATCATCGGTGATGTAGCGGGTAAAATTGCAATTATGGTTGATGACATCATCGATACAGCTGGAACACTCGTTGCAGCAGCTCAAGCATTGATGGAAGCCGGTGCAGTTAAAGTTTATGCAGCAGCAACTCATGCGGTTTTTTCAGGACCAGCAATTGGTAGATTAAATGATTCGGTCATTTGTGAAATTGTAGTTACCGACACCATTCAATTGTCAGAAGATAAAAAATCTCCAAAAATTACTCAGCTTTCTATTGGGCCACTCTTGGGACAATCCATTCTCCACATTGTAAAAGATGAACCAATTAGCCAGATTTTCGATAAAATTACTCACCACGAGAAGGAAGCATGAAACTTGTTGTTGGGTTAGGTAATCCTGGTTTAAAATACCAAAA
Organism: Acholeplasmataceae bacterium; assembly: GCA_030656435.1. Taxonomy (GTDB): domain Bacteria; phylum Bacillota_I; class Bacilli_A; order Acholeplasmatales; family Acholeplasmataceae; genus Peloplasma. Next base: position 12,487 of record JAUSOA010000137.1, read on the forward strand.
AACGAGACATAATATTGGCTTTATGGTTATCGATGAAGTATTAAGAGTTACGGGAGAACAAGCGAAATTTGATTCAAAATTTAATGCTGAGGTCGCGATTATTAACGTCAATGGAAAAAAGGTTTGTTTTGCAAAGCCTTCAACCTTCATGAATTTATCTGGGGAAACGATTTCTAAAATAATGAAATATTACGATATACCTGTTGAAGATGTCTTGGTGATTGTCGATGATGTCAATTTAGAGACAGGCAAATTAAGATTAAGGGAAACTGGTGGTCATGGTGGCCATAATGGACTTAGAAATATCATTGGGTTAATTCATACTGAGAATTTCAAAAGAGTTAGAATTGGCATCGATAACAATCCAGTAATGCCACTTGATCAATACGTACTTGGTCAGTTTACACCAGACCAATTATCTGTTCTTCACAAAGCAATTTTCCAATCAACAGAAATTATTGATCAGTTCATACAAGATGTATCCTATAAGGATATTATGACAAAGTATAATACCCAAACGTAGGTTTGGGTTTTATAATCTAGGTAGGCTATATGATAGAGTTTATAAGACAAAAACCAAATATATCTAAGCTGATTCAAAAAACATCGAAGTCGATGTTTTTTAAGTATTCGAATGATGCGTATAACGCCTATTTAAGTGCAATTGATTTTATTGAAAACAAGAATACTGTATTTGTCGTCACACCCAATCTTTATGAAGCGCAAAAATATTACGATGCAATCAGTCAAATTGTAGATTCTGAGGATGTTCTTTTCTATCCTGCCGATCAAACACTTACATCAATCATGGCGCTTGGAAGTCCGGAATTCAAGAGCGAAAGATTATAC
>JAUSOA010000140.1 GCA_030656435.1 Acholeplasmataceae bacterium
ATATACATTCATATTATATCATGTTAATGCTAAAAATGTATTCAAAAGTGATTGACGTAGCCTATACAATGCGATTAACAAAATATTTTATTGATTATTGCTTTTCTGGTTGCTTTTTTAATTTTTTTATGTTAAATTAGGTTGTGCAGTTAGGAGTGAGAATATGGCTGAATGCTACGTAACAGGTAAAAAGACGATTTTTGGTAACAAACGCAGTCACGCGTTAAACGCGACTCGCCGTACATGGAAGAGCAATCTTCAGACAGTACGTATAAAAGACGAAAATGGAAATGTACTTAAGGTAAAAGTTTCTGCTCGTGCTTTGAAAAAGAATAATTTAGAACGCGTTTAAAAATAAAAAGGCCAAGGCCTTTTATTTTTTTTTATAGATACTCTATTTCTTTGAAATAACAACCATGACTTTACCTTCTTTAATTTCAATAAAGCCTTTGTCCTGAGCAAGCTCATTACTAATGCAAAGTGGATCATAGGTGCTCAGTATATATTCGGTTAGATCGTACTTAAATCCTACGAGTGTTAGTAATGCTCTAGGGTATGCAAAAAATGATACATAATGATTTTGAACATTGAACTCATGGATACCCTTATCTAAAACATAGATTGTCGAATGCTCATCTTTCATAATCAGCATCGGAAACTCGTTAAAAAACATGGTATGAACCATAAAATGCTCGATTCGATTACCGCCCATACCACCAATTAAATAAAGTTCATCAGGATTAACTTTAGTCGCTTCAACAAGCGCTTGATGCGTATCCGTAACATCCTTGATTGGGTCTAATCGAATCACATTTAGATTGATTAGCATTCCGTGATTCGTTAAACTATCAAAATCTCCAACTGCAAGGTGAATGGGGATTCTTTGTTTATATAAGGAAAAAACTGCCTGATCAACAGCGATGATATAATCGCTATCTTTTAAAGGCATGATTTCTTTGATATTTTTAGGAGTTGGATGTGTGACTACTAGAACTCTCATTTTAATGAATCAATTCCTTTCCTACGGTCTTCCATATTGAATAAATGACTGCCAACAACAGCAATATCTACTCCTGCTTCCTTGCATAAATGAATGGTTTGGTCGTTAACACCACCATCAACTTCAATCACAAATGTCAATCCATTTTCTTTTCTAATCTTGACCAATTCCTTCACTTTTTCAAGCATTTCAACCATAAATGATTGCCCGCCAAAGCCGGGCTCAACTGTCATAATTAAAATAAGTTTAACTTCGTTTATATAAGGAATTAATGCACGAATAGGTGTTTTGGGTTTAATGGATAATCCCACACCAATGTTTTGTTTTTGAATGGCCAAAATGGTTTCAGAAACATGGTTAGATTCGGTATGAATTGTAATATATTTGGTCTTAGGAAATGAAAATTTAGGTATCCATTGTAATGGATCAGTGACCATTAAATGAACATCTAACGGCAAATGGGTGTGTTTTTCGATTTCCTTAGCAATAGCTGGACCAAAAGAGATGTTTGGAACGAAATGTCCATCCATAATGTCTAAATGAATATAGTCTGCATTGACAATTGAATCGAGTTCTTTTCTTAACTTTGCAAAATCTGCAGTTAATACTGAAGGTGCAATTTTCATGATCAAACCCTCCTAATATCTTTCTTTTTGATTTTTTACTTCCTCGCAAAACTGAACGTAGTTCTCATATCGAGATAAAATCATATCCTTAGACTCAACAGCTTCTTTTACTGCACAATTGGGTTCATTTAAATGTAGGCAACTTGATGTAAATCTACAAGATGATGATAACTCTTCAAAATCTGGATAAAAAGCCTTCAATTCGTCTACATGAAAGATAACAAATTCTATCTTAGAAAACCCTGGGGTATCTACGATATAGCCTTCATTATAACTATAAAGCTCAGTATGTCTTGTCGTATGCTTTCCTCTACCTAAAGCCTTTGATATTTCTTGAGTTTTTAGGTCTAATCCAGGCATTAAAGCGTTTAAAAGTGTCGATTTACCGACTCCAGTTTGCCCTGCTAAAACGGTTAATTTATCTTTAAATATGTGCGCGAGTACATCGATTCCGATGCGTTGTTTTGAGTTAACATAATAGACTTCATAACCCATCTTTTCATAATACTTTAAATCTATTTTTAATAGGTCTAGTGCTTCTTTTTCGATTAAATCAATCTTTGAAATAATGATGACTGGAGTCAAACGCTCCTGATTCATGATGATTAAAAACTTATCTAATAAGTGGAAACTAAAATCAGGTTTTATAGCAGAAAAAACAAGTAATACTTGATCTACATTACACACATCAGGACGTGCCAAATCATTTTTTCTTGGTAGTATCTCAGTAATCATGATTTGATCTTCTGAATCGTCATAATAGACATAATCTCCAACCTTTGGACTAATGGTTGTTATTTTTTGTTCGATTTTTGTCTTTTTGGTTAACTGCTTGGAAAAACTGGAGTCCTCTGTTACTTTCATGTAACGTAGTTTTCCTCTTGCAGTCGCAATGATTTCTTCATGAGTTTCTTGATCAATTAAGGTGTAATGATTCGATATCATTTTCTTGATAAAGCCTTTTTTCAAATTTACCTCCTACAGGTGTTGACTTCTAAGCTGTCCGCAGGCAGCATTGATGTCATGACCTTGTTCTTTTCTTAATGTAACTTGTATTTTATTTTTCATTAGTATATCATAAAAAGCTACCATTGTTTCTGTTTTAGAGCGTTTATAAGGTGCTTCTAGAACTTCATTATATGGAATTAGGTTCACATACACGTTTAAGCCTCTAAGCACTTTGCAGAGCTCATTAGCGACCTCTGGCGTGTCGTTTAATCCATCAATTAGAATGTATTCAATGGTGACTCTACGGTTAGCTACACTTAAATAGTATTTAATCGCTCCAATCACTTCTTCGATTGGATAAGCTTGATTGATTTTCATCAATTTGGTACGAATCTCATTATTTGGTGCATGTAGACTAATTGCTAAATTCACCTGAAGACCCATGTGTGCGTATTCTTTAATCTTAGGAACAATACCTGAAGTCGATACTGTTATATGTCTTGCTCCAATAGCGAGTCCCTTTGGACTGTTGATTGTCGATAAAAATTTAAGAAGGTTTTGATAGTTATCAAAAGGTTCTCCGATTCCCATGACGACGACATAGGAAATTCTTTCCTTAAGAATCTTTTCAGTTTCAATGATTTGAGCGATAATTTCACCTGAAGTCAAATCTCTTTTCTTCTTTAAAAGTCCAGATGCACAAAATGAGCATCCAATGTTACATCCAACTTGTGTTGTTACACAAATTGAATTCCCATAATGGTGCTTCATTAAAACAGATTCAATTAAATGACCGTCATGTAAACTATATAGAGCCTTGATGGTTCCATCTTGACTAATGTGTTTGAGCACAAGTTCTAATGCTTCAATTTTAAAGTTTTCTTCAAGAAGAGAAACTAAATCATCAGGAAGATTATTCATTTCCTTAAATGAGAGCACCTTTTGTTTATATAACCAGTTCCATATTTGGTCGCCACGATATTTCTTGTGGCCGTGTTTGTTTAAAAATTCAACTAACTCTTCTAGAGTCAGATCATAGATTAGCATATTATCACCTATATAGTATTATACACGAAAACGCCATAAAACCATGAAAAAAACCTGACGAATCAGGTTTTTAGCTACGAATGACAGCCTTATAGGAAAAACTGAGTCTACCTGTTATTTTTTTCATGAATTGGTCAACATCCTCTGATCCAAGTGTCTTTTCAGAATCGTTAAAGACTAGGCTGAATGCAATTGATTTTTTACCCTTTTCGATGTGAGATCCTTGATAAACGTCAAAGACATCGATTTGAACAAGGTTTTTCTTAATCGTTTGTTTAATCATTGAAATCAGCTCAGCTGCTGTAACTTCTTCATCCACAACAACTGCTAAATCTCTTGAAATATTAGGGTACTTTGTAGTCGTTTGATAGTTGATTTGAACTGGATTTTCGATTAAAGGATTGATGTTGATTTCAAAGATGACTGTGGGACTTATCCCTAATCTCTTAGTTTCATTTGGATGAAGCTCTGCAAGTATACCTAATTCTTGATTCTTATAGAAAATGCTTGCTTGACGGTATGGATGATACCCTTCAATTTTACTTGTATCCTTGAAATCAAATTCGATACCAAGAGGAGCAAAAATGCTTTCTACTAATCCTTTTAGTGTATAAAAATCAGCTATAAATACTTCCTTTTTCCATGGGTTTTTATGCCATGGACCAGACATTGCGATTCCTAAATGCATATGCTCAATATCCTTGGCAAAGCAATTGCCCATTTC
>JAUSOA010000150.1 GCA_030656435.1 Acholeplasmataceae bacterium
AGTTTTGATGAAGCATAATCAAATCCCAAAATCCCTTGTTTATTACCGGAGAATGGAAGACCTTCATGTTCTACAAGAACTTTATCCTTATAATGGTAAAATAACCCATTATCATTTTGAAAGATTAATTCCTTTTCATCATGATAAATGATGGTGTTATTCTTATAGCCATTTTGAGTAGACATATCGGTTAATATTTCGATATATGCTTCACAAAACGGTTTTCTTTCTATGTTATCATACCCTGATAAACCGACTAAGGCACTATCGTCTTCTACATACTTACAACCATCTGTGATGATAGTCTCATCGATTGTATCACTTTGATCTATAGAGTCAGTACATCCAACTAAGAAAAATAAAGCTAATAAAAATGTAAAAATGATGTGTTTCTTCACGGTATTCTCCCTAATTTAGACAGTCAGAACGACTGTAATTTTCGAAACTCTTAATCATAATTATTCTCTTAGCCATATAAATTAAATAGAATTATCTCTCCATTATCTCTTTGTAGATAATATTTTGATGAACCAGCACTCGTCTTATAGCGACTAATAAAAGTGGTTGTTTCAATTAAAACTCCATGCTCATCATAAATATGATAATCTCCAGTTTCATCATCTTTAATAGTGAAAAGATTATTATAGGCAATAAAAACGGGATTGAAATTAATATATGGATCATTACTATAATTTAAACTCAGTATTTTTTTTGTAATTTTGGTTGTAAAGTTGATATGCATAATATCATAAGAGGTATCCGATATGTTATCTACATAGATGGCATTCTCTTTATTTATTGATTTGAATAATAACACATCAGATAATATAAGTTCAGTACCGTCTTTATAGATATCTTGGCAATACAATATTTCGCATCTTCTTTTATTGATAATGAGATGGTTATATTTCATCGAAGTATATGCAAATTCTTCTTCTATTTTTAAAAGTTCAGTGCGATCAAAATCATAGATGTAAATATCGTTGCTATTTGGCTTTTTTGCTAAATATAACGTCTCT
>JAUSOA010000154.1 GCA_030656435.1 Acholeplasmataceae bacterium
AAGAGAACACTTTAGATAAGGGCAGTAGTTTGAGTTATATCAAGCGTTTATGTGTAGACCATCTATTTACCTATGAAGGCTATTTAAAGGCTGTAAAAAAGAAATTTGATATGTCCTATAAGATTCCACTGTATATATCAGACACTATTCAGTTAATTCCAACAAAAAGAACAAGAGATTATGAGAACATTTGGATTAATTATGCTTCTATTTTTCGAATTGAAGTCGATCAGCAAATCCAAAAAATAACATTCTATAGTGGCAACACAATCCATATAAACTCTTCTAATAAAACATTGAAGCAACAAATCAAGTATTTAGAGCAGATTAGAAATACTAAAGTAAAACACTTTCATACCTATTAATATAGAAAATGTTTACAATTAGTGTTATAATAATAGCGGTTTTAATATAAACGATTTCATCATTCAAGGAGGTTAAATGATGGCTAAAAAGACAGTTAGAGATATCAATGTCAAGGGGAAAAAAGTATTAATTAGAGTCGATTTCAACGTACCACTAAAAAACGGGGAAATTAGTGACGAGAACAGAATCGTTGAAGCACTTCCAACCATTAAATATGTGTTGGAGCATGGTGGAAGAGCAATCGTCTTCTCCCACTTAGGACGTGTCAAGGATGAGGCTGACAAAGCTAAAAACAGCTTAGCAGTTGTAGCAAAAAGACTATCAAGTCATTTGAATCAGGAGGTAACCTTTGTTCCAGTAACAAGAGGTAAGCTTCTAGAGGATGCAGTTTCCAAATTAAAGGATGGAGAAATCCTAATGTTTGAAAACACGAGATTTGAAGATTTAGATGGAAACAAGGAAAGTAAAAATAATCCAGAACTTGGAAAATACTGGGCATCACTAGGTGATGTATTCGTCAATGATGCATTTGGAACTGCACATCGTGATGCAGCGTCAAATGTTGGAATCGCAGCTAATATTAAAGAAACCGTTGCAGGATTCCTTCTTGAAAAAGAAATCAAATTCATTGGTGGAACTCTAGAAAATCCACAAAGACCATTTGTAGCAATCCTCGGTGGAGCAAAAGTATCTGATAAGATTGAAGTTATTCAAAACTTACTCAAGATTGCTGATAAAGTATTGATAGGCGGGGGCATGGCATTTACCTTCTTTAAGGCAATGGGCTATGAAGTAGGAAAGAGTTTATTAGAAGAAGAAAAAGTTGAATTAGCGAAAGAATTATTAGTGCTAGCCAATGGTAAAATAGAACTTGGTGATGACGTCTACACAGGAAAAGCATTCGACCCAAATACAGAAAAAAATGTAAGATCAATTGATTCTATTCCTGTTGATGAAATGGGATTAGATATCGGACCAAGAACAACAGCACTTTTTGAATCCTTCATTAAGGATGCAAAAACTGTCGTTTGGAACGGACCAGTTGGAGTTTTTGAATTCCCAAGATTCTCTGAAGGAACAAAGAGTGTTGCACAATCAATTGCAGATATCAAAAATCAAGCAACAACGATTATTGGCGGTGGAGATTCAGCAGCTGCCGTGATTCAATTCGGATTAATCGATGGATTTTCTCACATCTCAACCGGTGGTGGAGCATCACTTGAATACCTAGAAGGTAAGGTACTCCCAGGTATCCAATGTGTTGATGACCTATAATGGATATAGGTAAAAAAATCAGAGCCTTAAGATTAGGCAACAGCCTCACTCAAGAGGAGCTAGCTTCACGATTAGAATTGACAAAAGGATATATTTCTCAACTAGAAAACAATCTAACATCTCCATCTATGCAAACTTTATTTGCAATACTTGAAGTCTTAGGAACCGATGTTCACGAGTTCTTCAGCAAGGAAGAAGATGTTACAGTTGTATATAAAAAAGAAGATTTTTATGTCAAGGAGAACTCCGATTTAAAGCATATGATTAGTTGGATTGTACCAAATGCTTTAAAATACGAGATGGAGCCCATTATCATTGATTTAGAACCAGGTGGACAATCAGAAATTGATGATCCGCATCCAGGTGAAGAATTTGGTTATGTTTTAGAAGGACAAGTCACATTGATCATCAATAAAAAACGATATGTTATTCGAAAAGGTGAGACATTCTATTATTTAGCAAACAAGGAACACTATCTATTGAATAATAGTCAATACAGTGCTAAAGTACTGTGGATTAGCACCCCACCAATGTTTTAAAGGAGGAAAGAAAATGGAAAAAGAAATAATGATTAGGAGCACTCAAGGATTGCATGCTAGCTTAGCAGCTAAGGTTGTTCAAACCGCATCTAAGTATGCTGTTGAAATCGAGTTGCACTACCACAATAAGGTTATTGATCTAAAGTCAATTCTAGCATTAATGTCACTTGCAGTTCCACATGGAGAAAATGTGCGTATCGTTGCAAGAGGAGCGCGTGCTGAAGAAGCAATTAAAGACGTATCCTCGATTTTAGGTTAAGTCTATGAAAAGAAGACCAATCATCGCAGGAAACTGGAAAATGTATAAGACTAAAGATGATGCGCTTGCGTTCATCTATGCAGTCAATGTAGAAGTACCAGATAAAGAAAAAGTAGAATCAGTGATTTGTTCGCCAGCTATCTTTTTACGTGATTTAGTAAAAAGAGAAGGCGAAAATTTAAGAATTGGTGCACAAAATATGCATTATGCTGATGAAGGAGCCTATACAGGTGAAATCTCTGCATCAATGCTCAAATCCTATGGAGTTGACTATGTAGTTGTTGGACATAGCGAGCGTCGTGCATATTTCAATGAAACAGATGAAACTGTAAACTTAAAGTTAATTGCTGCTGTAAATCAGGACTTAACTCCAATCGTTTGTGTCGGTGAATCCCTAGAAATTAGAGAAGCTGGAACAACAGATAAAGTTGTTAGAAAGCAAATTGAAAAAGCTTATTCAAACGTAACTGCAGAAAATGCGTTAAAAACAGTTGTTGCTTATGAGCCTATTTGGGCGATTGGAACTGGTGTTACAGCAACTCCAGAACAAGCCAATGACACCATTATTGCAGTTCGTCATGTACTAGAAAAACTTTATGGTAAAGAAGTTAGTGAACAAATAAGAATTCTATATGGTGGTTCTGTAAATGTTAAGAATGTGGATAGCTTACTTGCAATGTCAGATATTGATGGTGCACTTGTTGGCGGAGCTTCACTCGATCCAAACTCATTTCTAGCATTAGTTCGTGCTGCATTAAAGAAGTAATTAAGAAATAATTAAGACCTTTTTAGGTCTTTTTTATTCAAAAAAGCAACAAAATTCTTAAAAAAGTTTGATATTCAAATAAATTTAATGAAAAAGTTAGCCAATATAAGATTGACTAAACCACAATTCGTTGGTAAAATGAACTTAGCAAATGACATTGGGGGGGGCTGAATGTAATGAAGCGGTATAGAAGAAATATTTTTCTATTAGATACAATATTTGTTATATTGATGATAAGTCAAGTTATCATGTATGGACATCTTGTTGGATTTTATATGGAACACACCCTATTTATCGTTTTCATTTTTGTAATCATTATTACAGCCTCTATCTATGTTCACGATGTCATCAGACAAATGCTACATAGGCGAATCAAAGGCTTACGTGTAAAAATACTAAGTTTAGAAAAAGAGATGCTTTTCCCTAAAACCATTTGTATCAATGAGATTAGAAAGAAGAATCATCAACTTGTTTATCGCTATCAAGGCTATAATATACCTATTTGTTTTGTTGAGCGTGTTGACAATGAAAAAGCGTATCTTTATCCATCAATAGAAGGGAAAGCAGTTTTAGATAATTTATATGAAATTGTTGCTAATTATAAGTATAAGTTTTTCTTAGTTAAAGATACACATGAAAAGAAGTATATAATTGATAAAGAGCAAGTCTTATCAATTGAATGAGTCATTGAAGTGTGTTAGAATATAATTAAGAAGTGAGGTAAAAAATATGTTATATAAATCCGTATTTAATCAGAAACAAAAAATAGTGAAATCTCACATTTTTTTCTTGGTTGCGCCTACACTTGCATTAATTACTCTCATTTATTTTTATCCCAATCAGCTTTTAACTTGGACAATGGGTTATGTTTCCTTTTCAATGCTCTTCACTATTTCTCTTCTCATAAAGATTGGAAGATTAAAGAAAACATTGGTAGGGCTAAATGTATATGTCATTTCCTCTGAAAATCAGATTCCATTCCCTCAAAAATTTAGAGACAGGCTTGCAGGTGTATCAGAGTTTACAAAATATTATCGCTATAAAAAACATCAAATCCCTTCAAGTTTTGTCGAGTTTAAGGAAGGCCACACAGTTTATCTCTATCAAAAAATAGAGAAACCTAGTGGAAACGAAACCTATCGTATCCTTGAAGTTCATGATTTTCAATATGTATTGGTTGAGGATTGTAATAATAAGAAAAAGATTGTTCATTTAGGAAATCTAACCGCAGCTTCAGTTGGTTAACAAAAAAAGATGGTTCCGAGGAATCATCTTTTCAGACTGTTGAAAAAGTACTTTTCATTGAGAAAGGTGCTTTTTTTGTTTATAA
>JAUSOA010000167.1 GCA_030656435.1 Acholeplasmataceae bacterium
ATGATGGTGAGCTTTATGCATGGGGCAATAACGATGTTAAGCAAATAGAAATCCCAGGAAAGCTTGGAGATATCAAAGAAATTTTTATTGATACATACCAAAATTTCATTTTAAGAGAGGATGGCAGTGTAACTGCATTCGGTCTTAAAGGATTTATGTTAGGAACTGATGAACAGGGTAGAGACTTTATTATCCAGTTAATTCATGGTGGTAAGATTACCTTAACAGTCGGTGCTGTTGCAGTCTTGATTTCACTAGTTATTGGTGTTACTGTTGGTTTAACTGCCGGATATTTTGGTGGCAAAATTGACAATTTACTAATGAGATTTGCTGAAATTGTATCTTCCTTCCCGTTCCTTCCATTTGCAATCACATTATCGGCATTGCTATTAGGTGGTGCGACAACTGAAGTTCAACGTATGCTGATGATCATGGTTATTCTAGGGGTTCTCTCCTGGACAGGTCTAGCAAGATTAATACGTGGTCAAATACTTTCTGAAAGAGAGCGTGATTATGTACTTGCTGCAAAGGCATTAGGTATTAAACAAAAACATATTATTTGGAGACATATTTTCCCAGCTGTTATCAGTATTGTTATCGTTAACGCTACTCTTGGTTATGCAGGCTCGCTTCTAACAGAAGCAGGATTATCCTTCCTCGGATTCGGTGTTCAAAAACCTAGTCCATCATGGGGGAATATTTTAACAGCGGCACAGGATGTTAACGTTATTCGTATCTACTGGTGGCGTTGGATTTTACCAGGCTTAGCGATTATCACTGCTGCGTTAAGTATTAACTTGATTGGTGATGCATTGCGTGATGCGATGGATCCTAAGAATGCAGAACGATAGGAGGTATGAACATGGATAAAGGAAACTTATTAGAAATTAGAAATTTACATACCTATTTTGCTACAAAAAGAGGCCTTATTAAAGCCGTTAACGGTGTTTCACTTAGCGTGAAAAATGGTAAAACCTTAGGTATTGTAGGTGAGTCCGGAAGTGGCAAAAGTGTTACAGCTATGAGTATTTTGAAGCTGTTTGAACATAATCAAAAAATTCACCAAGGTGAAATTTGGTTTGATGGCGAAAAAATATCAGAGTTTGATGATGCGGACATGAGAAAAATTCGTGGAAATGAGATTTCAGTCATTTTCCAAGAACCGATGACCAGCTTAAATCCGGTATTAACAGTTACAAGACAAATTAGTGAAGTTTTAATGCTTCACCAAGATTTAGATAAAAAACAAGCTCACATCAGAACTGTTGAATTACTAAAATCAGTTGGCATATCCAACCCAGACAAGATTGCGAACGCATATTCATTCCAGCTTTCTGGTGGTATGAGCCAACGTGTGATGATTGCGATGGCACTTGCTTGTCGTCCAAAGCTATTAATTGCAGATGAACCTACAACAGCTCTAGATGTTACTATCCAAGCTCAGATTTTGAAGCTTATGAATGATTTAAAGCATGAACTTGGAACATCTATCATCTTCGTAACACATGACCTTGGGGTTATTAATGAAATGGCTGATGATGTTGCTGTTATGTATTCAGGCCAAGTTGTTGAAAATGCATCAGCAAAAATGATCTTTTCAGGAAATGCAAAATATTCACATCCTTACACTGAAGGTTTAATGAGTTCTATTCCTAGATTGTCTGATGAAAGAGGAAAAAAACTCGAGGTTATTCCTGGTTCAGTTCCACATCCACTAGATTTACCAATTGGATGTAAGTTTGCACCACGTTGTAAATATGCAACAGAAAAGTGCAAGGTTGAAGAGCCAGCATTAGTAGAAGTGGAAACAAACCATTCAATCCGTTGTTTCTATCCAGAAAGTGGGGTGCGCAGCAATGGCAAAGAATAGTTATAGTAAAAAAGAAAAGCTATTAGAGATCAGAAAACTTAAAAAGTTCTTTCCTTTAAAGCGTAATACCTTCTTTAGTAAGAGACAAATCTATGTACGTGCTGTTGAAGACGTATCACTTGAAATTTACAAGGGCGAAACATTTGGTCTTGTAGGTGAATCAGGTTGCGGAAAATCAACATTAGGACGTATTATCCTACAGCTTTATCCACCAACCAGTGGTAGTGCTGTATACTTCGGTTCAAGAATTGAAGATATGGATTTGCAGTACATAGTAAGTGAAATTAAAAAATTACCAAAATATCAAAAACGCGCTATTGATTGCTATAAGAGAAGTGAAAAGTATGATCTTGATGTTATCGAACTTAAGGAAGAACTTTCACAAATCGAAAAAAGCAAAGAAATGGTCGATAAGACTTATGATCAAAAGGTTCTTAAGCTTGAAAAGCTACAACATCATTCAAGAGAACAAAAGAAAGAAGCATCACGTCAACTTAGAGAAGCATCAAGAACTGTGGGCTCATTAATTCTTGAAGAAAATATTGAAGAAATCAGTGATTTGTTATTAAAGGCTACTGAGCTTCACGGACATAATAGCGTTATATTTGCTGGATTAGAAGGCAAAGAGGAAGCTAAAATGTCTGCTGAAGTCAAGAAAATTTTCAATGTAATTCGTGGTTTTAAAGGCAAAAAGACACTTCCAATTACTGAGCGTACGTTAGATGCTAAGTATCAAGATAAGCTTGAAAAAAACCGCGAAACAGGTATTAACTTATCGCGCTTGGATCAAGAAGAAATGAGACAACTTAGAAGAAAGCTACAAATCATTTTCCAGGATCCATATTCATCACTAGATTCCAGAATGACTGTCGGTCAAATTATTGGTGAGGCAGTTGTTGAACATGGAATGTATCCAAAAGGATCTAAAGAATTAGAAACTTATGTAATTGAAACGATGGGTAAGTGCGGACTTGACCCATATATGCTTCACCGCTTCCCACACCAGTTTTCTGGTGGACAAAGACAGCGTATCGGCATAGCTAGAGCACTTGCTCTAAAACCAGAGTTTGTTGTATGTGATGAAGCAGTATCTGCACTTGACGTGTCGATTCAGTCTCAGATTATCAACTTACTTGTAGAATTAAAGGATCAAGAGGATTTAACCTATTTATTCATTTCACATGACCTTTCTGTTATTAAGCATATTAGTGATAGAATTGGGGTTATGTACTTGGGTAACATGGTTGAACTCGGGCCATCTGATGAAATTTATGCGAACCCGCTACATCCATACACGAAGGCTTTACTATCAGCAATTCCAACGACAGATGCAATTCAGCAGGATAGAATTCTGCTTCAGGGCGATATTCCATCGAATATCTTCCCACCTTCTGGATGTAAGTTCAGAACTCGTTGTCCACTTGCAGTAGAAAAGTGCGCTAAGGTTGTTCCAGATTATCGCGAGATTTCTAAGGGACATTATGTCGCTTGTCACTTCTACGAAAAAACAAAAGATATGAAGTAGTATGAGAAGATACGAAACAGAAGCTGAAAAAGAAGCGAAGCGTGCTCAAGCCCGCAAAAATATTGCAGAAAATCCACCTGAAAAGGGAGATTTTCTAGCCATGGTTATCGCTGCTTTCATCGTTTTATTACCAGTAATCGCAATCGTTATCGCAGTCTTTGTTGTTGTGATGCTATTGTTATTCTAAAGAATAAATAGATAAAAAAAGCCAATCTCGCGATTGGCTTTTTTTCTTGCTATTCATTTTAAAATCGTTAGTTTCCTGCTTTTGCAAGATTGATAACTTCGATAATTTTTACGGGGTCTTGTGTATCATTAACTGCCAATATGTAATCTGGAGTGACTCCATTTTCGATAGAGAAATACTCATATCCATCAACCTCGTTACCGACACGATAGCTTAAAACGTTTAAGCTACTCATGTGGAAGAATGTACCGTCAGGTAATACTACCGGAATGATTGAGGAAGCACCACCACCTGATTTTGTACCAATGATGGTTGCAAATCCCATATGCTGACCAATTGATGTCATTAGATTCGCTGCCGAGAATGTAACACGTGAGGTAATAAAGAACCAGTTCACATTTGTATAAGCCACGGTATCGACATCTGCAAAATAAGTGACTCTAGATTTATCAGTAGGGTTCATATAGCTCATTTCAATTGGCTGTTCAGTCATAAAACCTAAAACACGAATCAATGCGCCTAAATTACCTCCAGTATTATAGCTTAAATCAACAACAATATTTTCAACATTTCTATTTTCTAGCATGATTGCATCCATCGTAGTTCTCATAAAACGATGTGAATCCTTACCATCTGGGTCTTCAACAGTCGCTGTATAGAATCCATCTAGATAAATAATTGCTGTTTTTCCACCATCAATAAATCTATAATCTGGTGGAATTTTGTTTGGATTTTGTGCATATGTCTTAGCAAACAAGGCCTGTACTGCAAATAAAACATCATACCAGCTTCTAACAGTTGGTCCAACTTGTGATACTGTCTCTAAGACTAATTTAAAGGAAGGTGCTTCATAAAAACCAGGGAAATGATAGCTACTATGTAAGTCATCAAGAGTTTTATTAACTGCATTGAAAAGTCCATTTGATAAATCTCTTGTTCTACCAGTCATGAAGGAATCTCTAGTGCTTGCAAGCACTGTATAATAGCTTTCTACACCTCTTTGTGACTTGAGTCCGAAGAAGTAGTCTAATGTGAAAACAAACATGTCATAGGTAGCAACTAAAACATCAGGTGCAATGTTTGTTCCATTTAATGAACTTACTTTAATTGAATTATAAGCTCTACCATCTTCGGTTTGACCAGTAGAATCATCTGAGTCAGGAAACGCATAAATACCTGAGTATCCATTTGCATTATAGTAGACATTATAATAGGATCCTCCAGTGAATAAAAGGTTTGCTATATGAAAGGGAAATAAATACTTCGTTTCAAGACCCTCTTGATGGACAACTAAATCAAAGCGGTATGGAGTCATTCTAAATACAACAGACTCACCCTCTTGATAATATGTTTCCAAATAGGTTATACCAGCACCGTAATCTGTAGCTGTCTCATAAATATAACCCTCGAAGAAGTTTAAGGTATCGACTGTGACAGTATTACTCTCAAAATCAACAGTTAAGAAATAATCTTCAGTCTCAGTTCCTATCACATTACCTTGACCATCTTTAATATCATATTCAGCTTGGTAATAGATGGTAACTGTATCGCTTCCTATTGTGAATTCAAAATCATCGAAATATAAAAATCCTTCAAGAATAGACAAAAACTCCATAAAATCTACGTAGGGAAGTGCTCCATTCTCGGAAAAATAAGTGGTAAGTGTAGCATCTGCCACAGTGAACTCTGAAGTCAAATTTGTAAAAGGAAGTGAAACTGAATCACTAATTGTCACTTCAGTTTTTGCAGGAATTATTACTTCAAAGTCATAAAATTTTTGTTCCAATCCATAGGTTAACTTAGCAGTTAAAGTTACAACTACATCATCTTGACCCATAGTTGGATGAAAAATAACACCATGGCGATTCACCACATCTGCATTGCTTGAAGACCAAGTAATTGTGGAATCATTCGTACTTCCTTTCAAAGGAAGCGTCAATTTAGAACCAGTTATTGGTTCTACAGGTAAACTTATGGCTGCAGCATCAGCATCCATAAAGGATTTTTGCATAACGACATCTGGACTCCATTTCGCGTAAAGTCTAATGTTTGCAGTAATAGGTGTATCGAAATTGAATAGTATGGTTAGATTAAGATCAGTATACCAACCATCAAAAATGTAGGTTAATCTTGTAGGGTTATTGGGCTCGAGTGCTTTTTCTCCGTGGAGAACGGATTGCTCAGTGATTGAAGATCCCCCTGAAACTTCGAATGTAACCCTATAAGTCTCTTTTTCAGATTCTTTAGGTGTACAAGAAGCAAGTGAAAGAATTAAGATGAATAAAAATGCAATTCTTCTTAGTTTCATAATGTACCTCTTTCATTTTTATATGATGTATCATATATTAATATAAAGAATAAATCGTTTTTGTGAATTTGTCAAGTTTTTTCAAAAAAATATAAAAAAACGGACTTCCTAGAAGACCGCATAATTTGAGATAACCTTTTATGTTAGGAATATATGCGGATGGCAGTCCAATATTCCAACAAGGCGAGGTTGACGCAGTATTTTTTGGGAGAAAAATACGTAAATTGTAGTCTATGTTATTAGAAAAGGAAACTCAACTACATTTATATTATATTACATATATAATGAAAATAGATGTAAGTTTACATAAAATTTTCATTGAAAACGTTTCCTGATTTGCCTAAAATTATAAATTAGCATATAAATAGCAATAAATACCCTAATGTTATATAATAGTTATGAAAATCAAGGAGGTCATCTCATGGCAAAATTAGAAATTAACAACCTTCACGTTGGAATTGAAGGAAAAGAAATATTAAAAGGTGTTAACTTAGTAGTTAATTCTGGAGAAGTTCACGCAATTATGGGTCCAAATGGAACTGGTAAGTCTACACTTGCTAGTGCACTCATGGGTCATCCTAAATATGAAGTCACTGAAGGCACTGCATTTCTTGACGGAGCAAATCTTTTAGAGATGGAAGTTGATGAAAGAGCACGTGCAGGTTTATTTTTAGCAATGCAGTATCCTGCAGAAGTCCCAGGCGTAACCAATAGCGACTTTATGCGTCAAGCTCTAAAGGCTACCTCAGGTAAGGAAGTCGGTCTTTTCGAGTTTGCGATTAAATATGAAAAAACAGTCGAAGAATTAAAAATGAGAGCAGATCTCGCACATCGTTATTTAAATGAAGGATTCAGTGGTGGAGAAAGAAAAAGAAATGAAATTCTTCAACTGAAGGTCTTGAAGCCAAAATTTGCAATTCTAGATGAAATCGACTCAGGTCTTGATGTTGATGCATTAAAAATTGTAGGCGAAAATGTAAGCAGTCTTATCAATAGTGAGTTTGGATGTATTTTGATTACACATTATCAACGTATTCTAGACCATATTAAACCTACATTCGTACACATCATGATTGATGGCAAGATAGTGTTAAGTGGTGGACAAGAGTTAATTTCAAAGATTGACAAAAACGGTTATGAATGGGTAAAGGATGAACTAGGAATTGATTTTGTTGAAGGCGATCAATAATGAAATCGATTGTAATTAAGAACCACGAGGTAACTTCAAAACTCCCTCAGGGGTTCACCTATCAAAACCAGATTCTAACCATCCCAAAAAATACCGATTATCAAGATCCCATCAAAATTACAGTAGCAGATGACAACAATGAATCTTTTGAGATTGTTGTTTCAGAAAACACAAGTATTAAAATCATATTAGAGCTTGCAAGTAATGACACAGACGAAAACAATTATAAGTTTAATTTGACTGCAAAGCAAAACAGCAAAGTTAAGTATTTACTAATCAGTGAATTATCAAGCAAGAAAGCAATATTAGAGCATAATTTTAGAGCTGAAAGAGATTCAAAGCTAGAGCTTATCGGTGGTTTCGTTAGTGACGTACTCGTTGCGAAGTTAGCAGTTAATCTCGCACAAGAGGGTGCTGAAGTCAAGATGAGAGCTGTTGCTGTATCATCTTTTGACAACAATCAAACCATTGATGTCCACATCACCCATAATGCACCAAATACATATGGCGACATGACCAATATTGGAATTGCCAATAAAAATGGTAAAATTGTATTAAATGGCGTAGAAAAAATTGAAAAGGGGATGAAGAATGCCAATGCTTTCCAAACCTTAAAAGGAATTATAACCTCAGACACAGCTGTTGTTGAAGTCAATCCAATCCTACTCATCGATGAATACGATGTGAAGGCAGGACATGGTGCAACAATAGGTAAGATTCAAGAGGATGTTCTATTCTATTTAAGAAGCAGAGGATTAACCCATAAAGAAGCAGAAAAACTGATTATTAATGGATTCATTCGCCCAATTGTCGATGAAATCGACGATGAGCCTCTCAAGGAAAGATTTGTGTATGTCGTCAATTCAAGAATATGATAGATGTATCAAAGATTAGATTGGATTTCCCAATCTATCAAAAACAACCCAAGCTAACGTATCTAGATTCTGCAGCATCATCACTTAAAGTGAAATCAGTCATTGATCAAATCGATCATTACTACATGTCCTTAGGTGTCAATGTGCATCGCGGAGCCTACGATTTAGCATATGAAGCAACTAGGCTTTTTGAGGAAGCTAGAGTTACTGTAGCCAACTTCATTCATGCAAATGAAGAAGAGGTTATCTTTACTAGAGGGACAACCTCCTCACTTAATTTTGTTGCTAGTGCATATAAAGATATATTAAAACCAGGTGATGAAATCATCACGAGTGAGCTTGAGCATCACTCCTCTTTACTTCCTTGGATGATGGTGGCTAAGAAAACAGGCGCAAAGCTTGTATATATTCCACTAACCAAAGAAGGTAGAATAACAACAGAAAATTTTAAGTCAATATTAAATGATCAAACTAAGGTGGTAGCTATTACACATGTCTCTAATGTCATGGGTTATCTAACACCAATTAAAGAGATCACTGAACTTGCACATCAAAAGAAGGCAATCGTGATACTGGACGCAGCACAGTCTGTTCCACACATGAAAGTCGATGTAAAAGATCTTGGTATTGACTATCTCGCTTTTTCTGGTCATAAAATGTTTGGACCCTCAGGTGTCGGTGTACTTTATGGAAAAAAAGATCTTCTCAATCAATTAGAACCTTTCGAATATGGTGGAGAAATGGCTGATGAAGTCAGTAAAGATCAAGCAACCTGGAAAGATGCACCCTTAAGATTTGAGGCAGGAACACCAGTGATTAGTGGAGCTATAGGACTTGCAGCAGCAATTCGTTATATCGAATCTATTGGATATCAAGCAATTCATGAGCATACAGAAAAATTACATCAATACACCCTAGAGAAGCTACAAAAAATAGAAGGTATTACTATATATAATTTAAGTGCAGATAATCCAGTCATTACATTTAATGTGGATGGAGTTCATCCACACGATATAGCAACTATGCTAGATACAAATAAAGTCAGCGTGCGAGCAGGACATCATTGTGCACAGCTCGTTAGCAAATTCTTAGGAGTGAATTCTACACTTCGCGCATCATTTCACATTTATAATGACATCACAGACTGTGATGTATTCGTAGGTAGTATTATTGCTGCCA
>JAUSOA010000209.1 GCA_030656435.1 Acholeplasmataceae bacterium
TTGATGGAATCTATGGTGTTGATCCAAGATTGTATCCAAATGCCAAAAAATTAGATATTATCAGCTATGAAGAAATGAAAGAAATGGCATTTTTAGGTGCTAAAGTGATGGAACCAAGATCTATAGAAATAGGTCATCGCTATCAAGTGCCTATTTATGTACAATCTTCAATAAATGAAGTCGAAGGAACATTAATTAAGGAGTATACCAAAGTGGAAGAAAAAAGTGTAACAGGTTTATCTATAAGTGAAAAAGTAATGATGGTTACCATCAAGAACTTTCCAAGTTATGCATCAGACATAGCAAAACTATTTATCGCACTCGCTGAGAACGAAGTCAATGTCGATATGATCAGTCAGACCCCTACAGATGTAGGGTTTATTAATCTTGCATTTACTGCAGGTGCTGATGATTTAGAGGCAATTGATGAGGTCATCGAGCATATCATGAGTCAATATGAAAATGTTGAAGCAGTCAAAAATATTAATGTTGTCAAGGTTTCTGTAGTAGGGACTGGAATGAGAACTCAATCGGGTGTTGCTGCACAGTTATTTAAGCTTTTAGCAGATAATGGCATTGATTTTATGCTTGTTACAACCTCTGAAATCAGTATTTCTTATACGATTGATAAAAAACTAATGAGAAAAGCAGTAGAAGTCATATCTGATAAATTTGGCTTATAAGGAGGTACTATGAAATTTCAAAAATATCATGGAACAGGTAATGATTTTATTATGATTTCTTTTGTTCCTGAAAATCCAGAGTTTCTAGCTAAAAATATTTGTGATCGTCATTTTGGTATCGGCGCTGATGGTTTAATCTATCCGAGTCTATCTAATGTAGCGGATATCAAGTTCAATTACTATAATAGTGATGGTTCTATTGCACCAATGTGTGGAAATGGAATGCGTTGTTTTGTAAAGTATTTGATTGAAAATCAGATGATTGATGTCAACCATTTTGTTGTTGAGACCTTAGCAGGACTAATCGAAGTCGATTATGATGCAAAAACTGATTTAGTCAAAATCAATTTGGGAAGACCTGAGTTTGAACTCGATCAACCTAATGTTTTGACTCCAATTCGAGATTTTTCAGCTTATACCTTAAATATGAGTGGTGAATTTATTGAGTTTTATACAATCAATTTGGGAACATTACATACTATTGTCTACGTTTCACCAACGATGAATATTCTTGATATTGGACCAAAACTTTCGATGAATCCTTTTTTTCCGAAGCAAACCAATGTCAATTTTGTCGAAGTTTTAGATCAAAATAGTCAAAAAGTGACTACATTTGAACGTGGCGCAGGATGGACTCTATCATGTGGAACAGGAACTGCAGCAAGTGCAGTCGTATCCTTTAAGCTAGGAAAAGTAAAGGACGTTGTAAGAAGTATCGTTTCAGGTGGATCATTAACTATATATGTTGGCAAAGAAATTTTTCTTGAAGGACCAGCAATAAAAATAGCAACAGGAGAATACATCAATCATGAATAAAGAATATAGAGTAGCAGTTGTTGGAGCAACCGGTATGGTTGGCCAAACATTTATCCAAGTTTTACAAGATAGAAATTTCCCAATTTCAAAGATTACCTTTTTTGCATCCAAAAGATCTGCAGGGTCAACGGTGTTTTTTAGAGGACTCGATTACGTTGTAGAGGAACTTACAGAAAGCTCATTTGATCAATGCTTTGATTTCGCATTGTTTTCTGCAGGTGGTGAAACAAGTCTTAAATTCGCTCCGATTGCAGCAAACAAAGGTGTTGTAGTCATCGATAATTCATCTGCATGGCGTATGAAGGATAACATTAAACTCGTTGTTCCAGAAGTCAATAGTCATGTATTAAAAAAGGGTGACTTAATTATTGCTAACCCCAATTGCTCTACCATTCAATCCGTTGTTCCACTTCAAGTCATTCATGAACTTTTTACGGTAAAAAGAGTAATTTACTCGACCTATCAAGCAGTTTCTGGCTCTGGATATAAGGGAGTTATGGATCTTAAAAATGGGTATGAACATAAGGCACCAGAATTTTATAAGAAGCAAATTTTTGATAACTGCTTTCCCCATATCGATGATTTTCTAGACAGTGGTTATACGAAGGAAGAAAAGAAGATGATGGATGAAACTAAAAAGATCATGGGACTGCCTAACTTGCTTGTTAGTGCAACATGTGTTAGAATTCCAGTAACTGTTGGACATAGCGTTTCGATGAATGTAGAATGTGAAAAACCAATTGATCTCATCCAATTAAGCAAGGCATTTGATGCAAATTCGAACATAGTGTTTTATGAAGGAACTCACTATCCTACACCTCTTGATGTTGCAGGCAATGATTTAGTACATGTAGGCAGATTAAGAAAGGACTTAAGCACAGAAAATGGCATCCATTTATGGGCTGTTGCAGACAATATTAGAAAAGGTGCAGCAACCAATGCAATTCAAATTGCAGAATACTTAATAAAGGAGAATCTAGTATGAGCTTATTTACAGGATCAGGTGTAGCCATTGTTACACCATTTAAAGAAAATGAAGTTGATTATAATGCTTTTCAGAGATTAATTGAGTGGCATATTCAAGAAAAGACTGATGCGATTATCGTATTTGGTACCACTGGAGAATCTGCAACTCTCTCTGTTGAGGAAAAGAAAAAAATCGTAGAATTTGCAGTAAAAATCGCACAAAAGAGAACACAAATTATTGCAGGCACTGGCACAAATGATACGAAAATCTCAATTGAACTTTCTATGCATGCTGAAAAGGCTGGAGCGGATGGTTTATTGTTAATTACACCATACTATAACAAACCAACTCAAAGAGGGTTATATGCGCATTTTAAAGCCATTTCAGAGCATGTGAACATACCTATCATCCTTTATAATGTGCCATCACGTACTGGTGTGAATCTACTTCCTGAAACAGTCCTAGAACTCTCGAAAATCAGACAAATTAAGGCTATAAAAGAGGCCTCTGCAGACATCAGTCAAATTGCAAAGGTCATTGAACTGGTAGGAAATGATTTTATAGTGTATTCAGGTAACGATGATCAAACCCTACCTATCCTTGCTCTTGGTGGTAAAGGAGTAATTTCAGTTACTGCAAACATCACTCCACGATTAATCCATGATCAAGTCATCGGATACTTAAATGGTGAGCAAAAATGGGTACAATCTGCACTTCAAACTAGAGAACTTCATCAAGTCATGTTTATTGAAAGCAACCCAGTTCCTGCGAAAGTATCTTTATACTTGATGGGTTTCATTGAAAAAGATGTAAGACTTCCCTTAGTGGATTTAGAAGAAAAAAACCTGGTCATTTTAAAGAATATCTTGAAAAAATATAAGCTGATTGGAGACCAAAAATGAAGATACTTATTATTGGATCCAAAGGGAAAATGGGAGCTTTAGTGAAGTCAACTCTTGAAAAAGAATCATTATATTATCAGGTCTTTGGATATGACCAAAATGAGATCAATACAGAGATGACATTTAATAGTTTTTCTAGCTTGCCTATTGTTGATGTCATCATCGATTTTTCTCATCCGAGTCTATTAAAAGATATTTTGTTTTATGCACAAAAGAATGCCACACCCTTAGTCATCGCAACAACAGGATATACAAAAGAACAGGAAAAAGAAATTGCTGAGGTAAGTCAAAAGCTACCTATTTTTAAGAGTTCGAATTACTCATTTGGTGTTGAGGTTATGTCTCAAGCCTTAAAATTAGTTTCTTCTTATTTAGAAGCAGATTATGATATAGAAATTATTGAAAAGCACCATCATTTGAAAATAGATGCTCCGAGCGGAACATCACTTCATTTAGCAAATATAATCAATGATGCTTTAAAAACTAAAAAAGAAATTGTGAACGGACATATAGGGAAAAGATCAGAAAACGAGCTAGCGATTCACGCGATACGTGGTGGCTCTGTTGTTGGAGAACATACCGTTATGTTTCTAGGTCAA
>JAUSOA010000218.1 GCA_030656435.1 Acholeplasmataceae bacterium
TGCTAATTGAGTATGAATGTTTTCATTTTCAGCAATTTTGAAGATTTCTAATAAACGGTCATAAATTTTTTCGATATCTCTCGTTGCGCGACCAATATTGTATTCCTTTAATTCATGATAAACGTTAATTAATCCACCAGCATTGATTACAAAGTCAGGAGCATATAATATACCCTTTTCCTTAATCATATTGCCATGAATATCTTCTTCCAAAAGCACATTATTTGCTGTTCCAGCAATAATCTTAGCCTTAATTTGTGGAATAGATTCATCATTTAAGCAACCGCCAAGTGCACATGGAACGAACACATCAACATCTGCACCATAAATAGCCTTAGGATCTAAGAATTCAACATCTGGATGTTCTTTTCTAAGTCTTTCAATATGCTTCTTATTGATTTCAGTGAAATAAATCTTCTTTGCCTTCATTTCAACAAGCTTTTTAATTAAATAATAGCCAGTTTGTCCCGCCCCTTGAACAGCAAACTTGTATTTAGAAATATCTTCATCACCAAATTTGTATTGAAGTGCTGCACGGATACCGTGAAATGCACCAAGTGATGTCATTGGTGAAGGATTTCCTGATTTACCTTCAAGACCAACAACATAATCTGTTTCCATGCTAACAAAATCCATATCCTTAGTACTTGTATTCACGTCTTCAGCTGTAATGTATCTACCATTTAAGCTTTGAACATAACGACCAAGTGCTCTAAAATATCCTTCACCTTTGACAAGCTCTGGATCACCAATGAGGACTGTTTTTCCTCCACCTAAATTTAGACCTGCTGCAGCTGCCTTATAGGTCATACCTCTAGCTAGTCTTAAGCAGTCAACAACTGCTTCTTCCTCGCTTGCATAATTCCACAGTCTAGTTCCACCAAGGGCTGGTCCTAATGTGGTGTTGTGAATGCAAGTTATACCTTTTAATCCTGTTGTTTTGTCGTAAAAATATACGACCTGTTCGTACCGGTGCTTTTCCATGTACTCAAAATGTTTAAAATCGCTCATGTTTTTCTCCCTTCAATTTTTAAAAGCGCTTACATAAATCATTATAACATATATCTTTTTATTTATATGATAAATCATATAATTTTTGTGAAATTATTTTATTGAATTATTTTACTTGACATTGACGTAACGTTAGGGTTTATACTATAGATATAAGGGAGGTAAAACGATGGAATATTCAATTAATGAATTGTCGAAGATGAGCGGTTTGACAACAAGGACATTAAGGTATTATGACGAAATCAATTTACTAAAACCAAAACGTGTCAATGAAGCTGGC
Source organism: Acholeplasmataceae bacterium (assembly GCA_030656435.1). Lineage (GTDB taxonomy): Bacteria > Bacillota_I > Bacilli_A > Acholeplasmatales > Acholeplasmataceae > Peloplasma. Next base: position 1,292 of record JAUSOA010000218.1, read on the forward strand.
TATAGAATATATGGATCAAGCGAAATTGATCAACTACAGCAAATTCTATTTTTTAGAGAATTAGAGATTGAACTTGATGTGATTAAATCTATATTAAAGAAAAACAACAATGAACAAATGAAACTCTTAAAGGGACATTTAGCTAGACTGCTGTTGAAACAAAAACAAATAACTACGTTAATAGCAAATGTCAATCAGACGATTGAATCTATCGAAGGTGGTGTTCAAATGAAAGATTCAGATAAATTTAAAGGTTTTAAAAAGGAACTACTCGATAAGAATGATGAAGGCTATAAGGATGAAGTCATTCAAAAATGGGGAAAGCATGCTTATGACAGTTCAAGAAAACAATTTGAAAATATGACTGAAGAAGAATATTTAGAGTTTATAAAGCTAGGTGATGATATATTACTCGAACTTAAAGAGGCATATCAACATGGTAGTGACGAAACATCTAGTTATTCTAAGAAAGTTGCTGAAATGCATAAGCGCTGGGTGCAACTTGCATGGGGAGGTTATTCAATTGATGCACATCATAATTTGGTTTCACTTTATGTCGAAGATGAGCGATTTAAAAATCACTATGATAGAGAACAAGAGGGATTAGCTGTCTTGCTTAGAAATGCTGTTTTTTACCATTTAAAATAAAAAGGCGAACATCGCCTTTTCTTTTATATATTGTCTAATTGCTCCTGCAACATATTGATCAGTTTCCCTATATGAAGTCCATCAACGAATGCATGATGGACTTCAATTGAAAAAGGCATCATGAGTTTTTCATTGACCTCTTCAAATTTTCCCCAAACTAGTCTTGGGATGGCATCATATTTATCCATATTATGCGCATGAGATACTTGTGTGTATTTTGCCCATGGGAACGTCGTTATATAAACTAGATCATTTCTTTTTTCCATTTCAAGATTAATAAACTGATTACCTTGTTCCTTTGAAATCAACTTTGCTTTTTCTATAAAAGCATCTATAGTATCTTCCATTATGACTGTAACTATTTTAAAATTCTCACTACCTTCTATTCGATCAGTAAATGATGGGTGCGTGTAGTCCATTAGATAAGGTTCTTCATCTATGAACCTATATCGAAAATTTTCGATTTTATTCATTGTGTGAATCACTTGATAAATAAAGGATAGATAAAAGGATTTCTTGTTTTCTTTAACATATTGAAAAAAACGTGTAACATCTAAATCAAATGTCATCAAATATCTAGGAACATCAATTTGCTTAAAATAGTTAAACGTGTTTTTTCTATCCCATTGTTTAATATTTATTTTAATCATTTTAGTCACCATTTAGAAACTTAACTCTATTTTCAATCATTTTTTTTACAAATTCACTATAGAATACAGCATCATATCCATGAACTGATTTTCTTGTATGATGTTCAACAACTTTAACTCCTGCTTCGGATAATTTTCTTGCATAATCTATTGCTTCATCTCTTAGGCAATCATATTGTGCAGTTTCTATATAGGTTTCAGGCATATTTTCTAAGCTGGCTAGAGATGGAGATGCATATTCAAGCATTCCAAAATCACCATTTTGTAAGTAAACTTCCCACATGCTTTTATTTAAAATAGAATTCCACATTGGAGCATCAAAAAATTCTTTCATAGAATCAGTTTCTTGCTTAATATCAATAACTGGATATAAAAGCATTTGTTTGACTATGTTAGGGCCTCTCTTGTCTCTTGCATAAAGTGCAATACCCGTTGCAAGGTTTCCACCAGCAGAATCTCCACCAACACTTATATGATCCTCATCAATATTTAGAAATTCAGCTTGATTTTTCATCCATAATAAGGCGTGATAACAATCAAAAAAGCCAGCTGGAAATGGGTACTTTGGCGCAAGATGATATTTGACATAAACAACCTTGTAGCCTGTTTCATCAACAATTTGCTCTAGCATTCTTAAATGCACTGGAGTTCCTACCATTTGAAATCCGCCACCATGAATATATAAAAGACCTGGCGATTTAGCCAGTTGTCCTTTTTTTCTATAGACATAGACTGAAATGACTCGATGATTGTAACCACGCAACTTATAGGTTGTTCGCAAAATGCCTTTTTTGGGTCTATTTAGAAATACCGTAATCCGGAAAACAAAATTTGCAACAAATCGCCGCATTCTTGTATACCTTTTAAATCTAAGTGGCTTTAAAATCGTTAATTCTGGATCAATGTTGTATTTATCCATTCATATCCCCCCTTACTTTTGAAATAGTTTAATAAATTCCTTGTATCCTTCTTTTTCAAGATCACTCACTGGTATAAATCGCATGGAAGCTGAATTAATACAGTATCTAAGTCCCCCAAGTTCCTTTGGTCCATCATTAAAAAGATGACCTAAATGGCTATCTGCATCTGGACTTCGAACTTCTGTTCTAATCATAAAATGACTTTTGTCCGTTTTAGTCTCCAGTTTTTTTACTGGTTTTGCAAAGCTTGGCCAACCACATCCACTATCAAATTTGTCATGGCTTGTAAATAAAGGTTCTCCTGATACTATATCCACATAGAGTCCTTCTTCATGGTTATTCCAGTATTCATTTTGAAACGCTCTTTCCGTTCCATTTTCTTGAGTCACATGATATTGAATTGGAGTTAATTTGTTTTTTAAATCATCTTTATTTTTCATATAATCACCTATATACATTGTATCATATTATATATTTATCATTGAAAACAGCACTCGAATAGTGCTGTTAACCGAATGATTTTGATTAGATTTTGAATTCCTTAATACTCTTCACTAACTCATGGACTTCACTCTCAAGCATATCATAGCACAGGTTCATTAAATCAAGAAGTTTGTCTTTTGCTGAGTTCATGATGTAATTGAGCATCCAAACTGATCTTTTTCCTGATAGATAGGAGCAAGAACCCTTAAAATAGTGCGCTGCTTTGATAATCTCTTCACTATCCTTTAATAGAATTGCAGACTTGAGTTTTTGAAGATCTCCCCTATATTCACTTATAAATGAATCGACGACTTCAATTGCTATATCATCGCTACCTTCAAATCGCTGTCTAAAGTCTTTTTCGTCAAATGAGAATAGTTCGTCTGGAATTTGAATATTGGTTCCAGTATGGATATATTTTCTTAAAACTTGATTCAAATGATCAATTCGAATTGGCTTAAAGATAACATCATTGATTTGTGTTGTTTTCATTAAATCATAATCATTAAAAAATGCATTTGCAGTCACTGCAACAATAGGAATACTTTGATATTTTTTACCGAGTGCGCGTATGCGTCTTGTAGTTTCGATTCCATCCATTTCAGGCATTTGAATGTCCATTAGAATAATGTTGAAATCTTCTTTTTTAACGAGATCAATTGCTTTTTTACCACTGTCGACTGAAATTGATTTAATACCTTGTTTAACTAAAATGCTTTCTAGTGCAATACGATTCAATCGATTGTCATCGACAACTAAAGCATATCCAGATAATATATTTTTATATTCAGTTGAATGCTGTGCCTTTCGGTCAGAATCAAATTTATTCAGTATTTTTTGATATAACGTTTGTCTTGATACAGGGAGATCAAAGAAACAGTCTATTTTCTTGAACCTTTTGTTTTCTGGGGTTGCTGATGATATGGTTATTGTATGCTCATGACCATATTCATCCTTTAATCGTTGAATCATTTCACTATTTTTAATGGGGTTCTCGAAAATAATAGCTTCTACCTTACGATCATCAATCGACTCAAAGGTATGCGTAATCATGCCCATTGATGATAATAATCCTTCAATCTCAGATTGCTCTATTTGATCGATGACATATAATGCCTTCATTTTGTTGGTTAGAGGATACTCATATGTTCTATTTTTTACAAAAGGTAGAATCACTTTGAATGTGCTTCCTTTATTTATTTCACTATCGATAATCATTTTTCCATGCAATAAATCAATGAGTTGATTCGAGATAGATAAACCTAGGCCTGTCCCCTGATACTTTCTAGATTCTGATGAATCGACTTGGTAAAATGCATCTGAAAGATGCTCAATTTCTGATTGATCAATTCCAATTCCAGTATCACGGACAACAAACTCAATTTGAAGTGGATCCTCAGTAATCATTTGAACTTCGATATCAATATGTCCTTCATTGGTATACTTAATTGCATTATTGATAAGATTCAAAAGAATTTGTCTGAGTTTCCGATAATCACCTAAGATATCGAAATTGATTCGATAATCAAATTTAAAATGAATCGAAAGACCCTTGTCATCTGCAAAGTTTTTTTGTGTCCTAATGATTCTAATAAGTTCCTCTTCTATATTAAAAAGATCCTCATAAACTTCCATCTTGCCAGCTTCAATTCGAGAAATATCTAAGACATCATCGACGATACTAGATAAAGAATCAATAGATGCTTGTCCAACTGATAGGTATTGGTTTTGCTCCATCGAAAGATCAGTCGTACCTAAAAGATAGAAAGTATTATAAATTCCACTGAGAGGTGTGCGTATTTCGTGACTCATGTTTGCCAAAAATTGACCTTTAGCTCTCGATGCTTCATCTGCACTGATTTGCATTTCTATAATCTTAAGTTCTCTTTTTTGACGCATTAATAAATTCGTCATCATCTCTGCAAAGGTTCTTAAAAGTCTATTCTCGATTACATTCCATTTCCTAGTTTTTTTATTATCATCAAATGCTATGAATCCAATGCAAACATCTTGATTCATTAAAGGAAGTGTATAGAAGGACAATACATTTGCAGAAAAAAGCATTTTGTAGAGTTCGCTCTTTTTATTTAAGGTTTCGATGTCTTCGACAATGACGGAATTTCCACGCATATGTGCTCTTACGAGATTCTCAAATAATGGTTCAAACTGAATCCTTTGACGCTCTTCTTTCTTAGATGTTGTGTTAGCACTTATCCATTCATAGGTATTATGCATCGCATGACTGTCTTTATCATAGTCAAAGGTATAGACACGGTCTAAATCCAAAAATGAGCCTAGAATCGCAAAGGCTTCAAGAATTGTGTTATCAAAATTCTCAATAGAAACATTGATGAAATCAGTAGCAATTCTAATAATGATTTCTTGGAATTTTTGATTGCTCGTGTTTAGATTTTTTGGATCGCTTATTACTTCTTTCACATCAAGACTCCTTATGATAGTTTCCTTTACATTTATTATATCGTATATTCATCTTTTCTTTGAGTGTTTTATAAGTCAACTAGAGAATTTTAAAAAAAAATGAGGCTCGGCCTCATTTAAGTTGCGAAACGATGTGCGATTGAACTTGCTGCAGCTGCTGAGATAGCACCTACAATATCATCAAGGAATGTATTACATACTCCTGGTTTCTTACCTTCTTCATCAAGCTTACCGATAATCCCTGGTTTTGTTTTGTCAACAAATCCAAAATTAGTAAACCCAATCGAACCGTAGACATTTACAATAGCTAATGCTAATACTTCATCAATTCCGTATAGTCCATAGTCTTCCATAAGCATTGTTGAAAGCGGCTCAGAGAGCAACCCTTTCTCAGCTAAAATATCAAGTTCAAGACCAGTCAAGACTGCATTTTGAACCTCTCTTTTCATGACGACTCTTTTAACATGTTCTAAGCATAGTTCAAAAGAAAGCGTGGGTAAATATTTGATTTGTAAATCCAACGTGATTTGTGCCATATCTTCGAGTAAAACTCCACGGTCTGCTAAACGCTTAACTACAATTTCATACTTTTCAATATCATTTAATCTATTTTCATCCTTATACATAACGCTCATATTCAATACTCCTTTTTCTCGTAATCGGTATAGTGTATTTTCTATTATACATGAATTGTCTATAATATCAAACGCTTCATATCCTTTTATTGAAAAACTTTTTTCATAATCATGGAAACCTTAATATTTGAACAAAGTTATGGATTTTTCTTAATAATCATCTTGTCATTAGCAAGATAAATGATGTCGCTCGTTTTAATATCACTTCTACCAATTAGAAAATCAGAAGTTAATATTTGTGCTCCACTAGAAACCGCATTTTCAAAGTCAGTAGCGTTGAAAACCAAGTTGGAATCAATTCTTGTTCTTACAATAAAGTTTTCTGCTACTAAGGGAGCAATCTCTGCGATTGATGGATTGTTATTAACAATAAATGAAGCATAATCTTGGTTTACTCCTTCGCTATAGCCACCAATAAACATTGGTAGAGTTGCTAAGCTTTGGTCAAGATTGTAATACATCTGTGTAAAGTTACCTGGGTGCAAAACAAAGATTACCTTGCCTAAAAGTGAGTGAACGCTTGGCCAGCCAGTCGTTT
>JAUSOA010000219.1 GCA_030656435.1 Acholeplasmataceae bacterium
AAAAACATCTGGAGTGATCTTTCCACCTATTTGACATCAGGATACATTGAAATATCGAATAACATCGCAGAAAGAGCAGTGAAACCCTTCGTAATCAACCGAAAAGTCTTTATGACATCAGGTTCATATGATGGGGCTAGATATACAACACTTCTTTTTTCGATTATTAGAACAGCACGTATGAATGACTTGAATGTCTCAAAGTATTTAGAATATGTCTTAGATCATATTCAAACAAAGGATATCAAAGATCTACTACCTTACTCATCATCGCTTGATAAGTCACTTAGAAATACTTAAAATCCGCCAATTTCCACCAGGATGGATTTCAACTCCCCATACAAAAATACCACCTAGAGCATTCCTCTAAGTGGTTTTCTTTTTATACAGTGTTAATATTTGACGTTTACAATTCATCAGGTGTCGAATATCGTAGCGAAGCATGTGGACGTTTTTCATTGTAGAAGATGACATACTCGTCAATACAATTTTTAAGATGATCATAGCTATTATAAATGTGTCGATACACTTCTTCCTTCTTTAAACTGGCAAAAAAGCTTTCAGCCACTGAATTATCATAAGGACAACCCTTTTTAGAAAAAGACTGGATGATGTTGTTTTGTTTAAGAAATGCTTTAAATGCCCTTGCAGTGTATTGTAGGCCTTGATCGCTGTGGAAAATCAGATCTTTAGGTTGACTTCTCACTAGGTACGTTTCTTTCATGATTTCAACTAATTTAGAAGTGCCTAATGTTTTTGCGAGTTGATGCCCAATCACTTTCCTTGAATACAAGTCTATAATGACTATCAAATAATAGTGTTCTTTTCGAACTCGTATATAAGTAATGTCACTTACCCATATTTTGTTGACTTCAGGGTAATACTCTGACTTTGAGATGATGTTTGGTTTATAAGCGTATTTCCGCTTATGGTAATTATTATAGTCATCATCAGGTTGGTTTGGTTTAAGGTTCATCTCCTTCATGAGTCTAAGCACTCTTTGAAGGCTAATGATATGGCCAGCCTTCACTAACTGGATACGTATTTTTCTACCACCAAATCTACCATCCGATTCAGTAAAGATTGATTGGATGAGTGGTTTAAATTGATCATCTTCCTCATCAATAAGATATACTTCAGGTTTTCTATTTTTATCATGATAGAAAGTCGATGTTTCAATCCCTAATATTCTGCAAATAGTTTTGATGGGATAATGTCTTTCAACTAACAAGTAAACAAGTTCGATTTTTCTTTCCTTGGGTATACCCAAACTTGATATGACGAAATGTTGGATATCATTAATAAGTTCTAGTCTTTCAAGTTTGAATTGGGTATCATAAACATTCCTTTTAGTTAACGAAAACTCTTTGGCAGGTTTTTCAACAAGCATATCAATCCAGTGATATATGGATGTTCTTGGTATGTTATATTCTTTTGATAAGTTTGTAATGGTTTCTCCTGATTTATAGCGTCTAATAAGCTCGCTTTTCAGCTCTGTTGTGTATCTAATTTTCGTTACCACCTTTCTGTTTCCATACTGAAACATTATAGACTAGAAAGTTGATAGTAGTGAATTTTAGACAGTAATTATTACGAATTTCTTATTTTGGTAGCGTTTTCAGGAACTTTGTAATACAATATTAATAATAGAACGAATAAAATAGATTGAGTCATGAAGATGAGTTAATCGTTTTCTTTTACCTGGAGGTGAATTAATCTGAAAAAATTAATGATTCTAGTAACACTGATTTTTAGTATTTTTTTAATCACACCTAAAACATACGCTGCAGAAGATATTGATTTTGAAGAGATTTTTAATCAGCATAAGAGTGTTCTGCTGATCATTCATCCGATAACAGGTGACATATATTATGCAAATCAGTCAGCTGCTGACTTTTACGGATATTCTTTAGAAGTTTTGCTAGAGATGAAAATCGATCAAATCAATACTTTGTCACCTAATGAAGTAGCTGCAGAAAGACTAAAAGCACTTGAAGAAGAAAGAAATTTTTTCATTTTTAAACATAGACTAGCGAATGGCGATATTAAAACAGTCCATGTCTATTCCTATCCTATAACCATTAACGAAGAGACATATTTGTTTTCTATCATTGTTGATCAAACAGATTATTTGCTTCAACAAAATCGTGAAAAGACGCTTATTCTTATTGTTATCTTGATGCTTACCTTAGGTATAATCACAACTACTACAGGAATACTATTTATAATAAAGAGAAATAAAAATTTAAAAGAAAGCAAAAAAAGGTTTGAAGTTTTACATAATGCTTCTTTTGGAGGAATTGCTGTTCATGACCAAGGTATTATACTTGAGTGTAATCAAGGTTTATCAAATATAACGGGTTATACAAAAGATGAATTGATTGGCATGAATGGACTTTTATTGATAGAACCAAATCAAAGGGATTTTGTGATGAGCCAAATCAAGCATGGTTATGAACTACCATATGAGTCCCAAGGAATTCGTAAAAATGGAGAAATCTATCCTGTCAGACTAGAAGCAAGAAATATCCCATACAATGGTAAAGCTGTACGTGTCACTGAATTTAGAGACATTGCTGAAATAAAGAAACAAGAGGAAGAAAAAACTAAACTAGAGAAACAATGGGGTAAATTAATCGAAGAATTGCCACTAGGATTCAATTTAAGAGAACTTATCTTTGATGAAAAAGGGAAACCTGTTGATTATAAATTTTTAAGTATAAATGATATGTATGAAGAAATAACGGGACTTAAAACATCAGAAATCATTGGAAAAACTGCTCATGAGGTGTTACCTGATATTGAGTCTACTTGGATTGATCAATACGCTGAAGTTGTTCTTAAAGGAAAAACTGTAGTCATAGAAGATTTTTCAAGGGCACTTGGGAAGTATTTCAGAGTAATTGCATATCCTTATAAAGAAGACCAATTTGTAGTCATAGTAGATGATATAACTGAGCGTAAAGAGATTGAAGAAGAAATAATCAGAAACGAAGCTGAAATGACAAGAATTATTTCCAATCTACCAGGAGTATCTTATAAATGTAAATTTGATGATTCATGGACAATGATATTCATGTCAGATGCTTGTGAATCATTGACAGGATATACACCATCGGAGCTCATTGATAATAGCGTGATTTCATTCAATGATTTGATTGTTCCAAAGTATAGAAAATATCTCATGGAACAACGGATTAAGTCAAGAGAGTTAAATCAACCTTGCAATGTAGAATACGAACTTGTTAAAAAAGATGGCTCAAAAATATGGATTTGGGAACAAGGTGTTACTTTCTTTGAAAGTGATCAGTGGTTTATTGAAGGCTTCTTGATGGATATAACAGACCGAAAACTCAGTGAAGAAAAAATTCTATATGCAAGTAAGCATGACTTTCTAACAGGGTTACCAAACCGAAGATATTTTGATGAAAAAATCATTGAACTTGATCAACCAAAAAATTATCCAATCATCATTTCGATGATTGATATTGATGGTTTAAAAGTAATCAATGATACTTTTGGACGTCATTCAGGTGATGAAATAATCCTCAAAGTATCTCAAATTTTATGTAAAATTTTTTGTAACCATGCTTTTGTTGCTCGAATAGGTGGAGATGAATTTATTGTTGTTTCTACTAAGACCGATGTTACCAATTTTAAACAGATGAGAAACGAAGTTTTAGAGCATATATCAACTCAGAAGATACTTGAAATCCCCATCTCCTTGTCTTTTGGTATGGCGGTTAAAACAATAGATTTTGAAAGCATAAATGATGTTATTATTAAAGCTGAAAATGATATGTACTCAAAAAAAATCCTACATAATGAAAGTTCTAGAAATCAAGTAATTGTTGCTTTGTTTAATTCACTTAAAGAAAAATATGAAGATGAAAGAATACATTCAGATCGTGTGAGTCATTATTGCCTTATGATGGGAGAAAAATTGAATTTAACCAAAAATGAAATCCTTGAACTTGAATTTGCAGGCCTTATACATGATATAGGTAAAATTACAATCCCAGATTCTATATTAAAAAAACCAGGGAAATTAACTGAAGATGAATGGACAATCATGAAAACCCATACTACTCATGGTTATCAGATTTTGCGCTCCGCTGATAAGTACTCAAAACTTGCTGACTATGCATTAACACATCATGAAAGATGGGATGGAAAAGGTTA
>JAUSOA010000224.1 GCA_030656435.1 Acholeplasmataceae bacterium
TAAATACGGTTAACCCAACTGTCATTTTTGGTCCATATATAGAATCAATTAAGCTATAAAAATCGTTATTACCAAAGGTTGTTTTTACGATTTTATCATCAATGGTTAAGCTCAAGCGAATATGTGGATTCGCGAGTGCAAGTCGATCAAATATATCAATAATCGCGTATCTCTCTGAAACCTCTGATTTGATATATTTAAATCTTGCAGGGGTGTTATAAAATAAATCAGTGACCTCTACAACAGTCCCTTTATTTAAGGTAGCACTTCCCTCACCTACCAAATGTCCAGAGTGATAGGTAACATAAATACCTTCACTATGTTCCTGTCTAGTTTTTAAGGTAACCTTGGAAACGGATGCGATTGCAGCAAGTGCTTCACCACGAAAGCCTAGGGTATTGATATGAGATAAATCCGATTCATCCTTGATTTTAGAGGTTGCATGTCGATCAAATGCTAAATGTGCATCCAAAAAATCCATTCCAGAGCCATTGTCTGTAACGATTATTGATTTCATCCCCATATCATAAACCTCTACATGAATTTGGGTTGAACCTGCATCGATTGAATTTTCGATAAGCTCCTTTAAAACTGACGCTGGACGGTCAACGACCTCACCAGCTGCAATCATATTGGCGAGCTTTGGATCCATTAATTTGATAATAGACATCGAGTATCCTCTATTTCTTAGGTTTTATAATTTGCTGATAATGCTTGAGTAACAATAAGGCATCAATTGGTGTCATTTGATCGGTATTAATCTTTTCGATTTCCTCTAATACACCAAGCTTTTCGGATTCAATGATATTTACCGATTCCTCTTCAAATTTTTCATAATTGAATAAATCTAGAACAACCTTATTTTCCTTTTGTTCCAGCTTATTTAATATTTCCTTACTTCTCTTGATTAAAGACTTTGGAAGGTGTGCAAGATTAGCGACTTGGATCCCGTAGGACTTATCGGTGGTTCCCTTTTCCACATGGTGTAAGAATACCATGGTATCTCCTTCTTCTTTGGCTTTCACACAAAGGTTTGTAAGTCTTGATAAACTAGCCTCTAAAACGGTTAGCTCATGATAATGGGTGGAAAATAGCGTTTGTGCCTTAATCTTTTCATGTATATATTCAATCATTCCCTGAGCAAGAGCCATACCATCATAGGTTGCTGTGCCTCTACCGATTTCATCAAATAAAATCAAGCTTTGGTCAGTTGCTTTCGTTAATGCTTCATTGGATTCAACCATTTCAACCATAAAGGTCGATTTGCCTCCTGATAAATCATCAGATGAGCCAATTCGAGTGAATATTGCGTCATAAAGTGGAAGATTTGCACGCTCTGCTGGAACAAAGGAACCAACCTGAGCCATATAAACAATCACTGCGAACATGCGCATATAGGTAGACTTACCGCTCATGTTAGGACCTGTGATTAAAAAGATTTCTCCTTCTTTCATGATTACATCGTTAGCTACAAATTTAGTGAATCTTTCAACAACTGGATGTCTTGCAGAAATCACTTCAACCTCTCTTTTTTGATGAAGTGTAGGACGCTTAAAATTATATTTTTCAGCTACAACAGCAAGACTTAAGTATAAATCAACTTCTGCAACCCTTTTCGATAATTCCTGAAGGGTGAAGGTAAACTTTTCTGCATACTCTCTAATTTCCTTGAAAAGATCGTATTCAAGCGTCATGCTCTTTTCCTTAGCATGCAGTAAATCGTCTTCCTTTTCCTTTAAAATTGGTGTGATATAGCGCTCACTATTGGCTAAGGTTTGTTTTCTTTCGTAACCGAATTCTTCCTTAACTAAGAGTGAATTCCCCTTCGATACTTCGATATAATAGCCAAAGACTCTATTATAGCCAACTCTTAAATTTCTAATTCCTGTTTTTTCTCTTTCTTCGACTTCAAAGGCAGACAACCAGGTTTGACCATGAGAAGCAATATCTCTTAAATCATCTAACTTATCATTAAATCCTTTTTTAATGATTCCACCATCCTTTAAGGTGATTGGTGGATCTGTTTCTATCGCGGATTCTAAAAACTGAAATAGTTCTTGGTGATCATCCATCAAAGAAATCATTAAATCTAGCTTAGGATTTTTATATAACGATAAAGCTTCCTTCAAATCAGGAATTTGTTTTAAGGTTTCTTTAAGCTGATATAAATCTCTCGCATTGACGGTATTAAAGGAGATACGTCCCACGATTCTATTGATATCATAGATATACTTTAAATGGTCTAAAACACGTTCTCTAGGCTGATAAGGTGTTAATGCTTCGATCATATCGTAGCGTTCATTTAATGCGTTTAAATCGTTTAATGGATGGTTTAAAAATGATTTTAACATTCTAGAACCCATCGCTGTTTGACATTCATTTAGCCAATACAGTAATGAAGTCTGTTGATTGTTTACCAAGGATTCATCAATTTCTAAATGCTTTTTTACGCGGTAGTCGACATGCATATGGCCAACTCTTTGAATAACCTTAAAGGGCATTAAGTGATGAATCATTTGTTTTTGAGTGTTTGATAAATAATTTAATAAATGAGATGCAGCTCTTTTTTGTTCACGCTCTAAATGATTTAAATATCTTTGTTCGATTATTTGAAATTGATCAGAAATCGATACGAGCCGTTCATTGTCTTTAAGCAGGTTTATAAATGATTCATCAAAATGAGGAGGTAAAACAACCTCTCTAATATCTAGACTAAGAATTAAGTCTAAGACGCTCTTCTTTTCTAATGAATCGGTAATAAATGATTCTCCTGTTGATATATCTACATAGGTTAAAGCGTATCCCTTTTCAGTGAGTAAAATACTTCCTATAAAGTTATTGGACTTCGCGTCAAGGATTCCATCATCAAGAACAGTACCAGGGGTAACCAATCGAATGACTTCTCTTTTTACAAGTCCCTTTCCTGCTTCTGTAACCTGCTCAACGATTGCAATCTTGAATCCCTTTTCAATAAGCTTTTGAATATAGGGCTTAACAGCATGATAAGGAACACCGCACATCGGAACCTTTGCACCTGCATCTCTTGAGGTTAAGGCGATTTCTAGAACCTTTGATGCTAAAATCGCATCATCAAAAAACATTTCATAGAAATCCCCTAATCTAAAAAAGACTATCGCATCTGCGTAGTCTTCTTTAATTTCAAGGTATTGTTGCATCATTGGGGTATATTTTTGTTTATCCATGGTTGACCCCCTCTTTAATATGAGTTTATATTATGTGATGATACTTGTGATTAATTCATGAATATGAAGCACTATACCCTTGCCACCGATTTGGTAGAGTCCATTAATCCATGCATCTGCATCACGCACAAACTGGAATGGGATAAAGTAGGATGCTACCGAGTAAACAACGAGTAAGACTACGACAACTGCAATGGTAATTAATATGAATTTCAGTAGGAATTTGAAAAGCTTCTTGATGAAAATTGCTTCCTTTGGTGGAAGATCATCATCGTCATCATCTTTATTGGTTCCGATTGATGATTGAGCTTTACGCGCTTCAATGAATTTTTCTCTTTCCTCAATTTCGTCATTTTTAACAAGCTTCTTCAATATTTTCGGATTACCATAAAACTCTGCGGAATTTAAAACAAGTGGTTCAGATAACGAGCCTGCTCTTGGACCTTGTTCAACAGTTTCTTGACTCATTTGTAGTGCGTTATCTTCAACAGCTTTTTCAATAGATTTTCTAAGTAGCTTGATTTCATTGACCAATTCACTTAAATCCAGTGGAGCTGCTGCATATTGAACTTGTGTCTCTCTTTGGACTGGTTTTGGAGTTTCTTGGACAACTGTCTTAACTTCTTCAATTGGTTCTTCCACAACTGCTTCTTCAGTAACAGCTTGAGAAGTATCTTCAGTTTTTTCCTCTTCATCTAAAATAACAACATTAGTTTCTTCCGTTTTAGGAGTTGGTTCTACATGCTTAGCAACTTCTTCAACTTCTTTTTCGTAAACCTTAGGTGAGTCTGGAATAAAGTAAGATTCTTTTGTTTCCTTTGCGTTCGCTAAAATATATTCGATAATTTCTTCTTTTTTAAGTTCAGTGGATGCTTTAATATCATGATCGATTGCGAAACGCTGCATAATTAAAACAGACATTCCTCTAACTTGAGTCTCTAGCTGTTCTGTATGCTGTCCGCGATCTTTAAGCTCGTGAATAATAATATCTGCGAGTTCTGTTTTCTTTAAACGTCTTGGAACATCTACATCATATTTAGAACCTAAATCTCTAATTTCGTGTAGTGTGGAGCTCTTAAAGAGTACTGGTCTAAACTTTGCTGGAGCAAGTCCGTCAATACGACCATAACTATCAAAGAATAAATTTTTAATGTCTCTATTGAAAGTTTTCATTGAAGGTAATTGAAGACCATTTGCTCTAACGTGTGCTAATGATGAATCTAAAATTCTCTTTAAATCTTTTGCTGGAACCTTTTTTTCATTCATGTAGGATAATAAATCAGTCCAGAATTCTTCTAGGAAATCACGGTCAATTTTTGGGTCATCAAAAAATATCAATAGATTTTCTAATTGAGTTTCAGTAAATTCAGTAAACCAAGAGAGACGATAGTTCAATTCATCTGCAAGTGTAAGTCTTGACTTTCTTGTTTCAATAACCTTTTCTCTTAAAACTTCTCTTAAGACAAAGATTCGAAGTTCACGTGGTATTGTTAGCCCTATTTCTTCAAAGAAAGAATTCACATAGCTTGCAGGTAAATAGATAATTGTCTTGAGTAAATCTTCGATCTTATAATCCTTAGTTCCTACTAAAATCATACTTTCTCTTGTTAATCTAGCCATAGCATACCTCCAACATACTTCTTTGTATTTATAATACAACGAATTTATATTTATTACAAGTTATTTTACTTAAATTAAAGGAAAATGGCCTTGATTAGACCATTATCATTCAAAATCCTTTTCTATGCCATCTTCTATGATACCAAGCACTGCTTGTATAACCTCATTGATGTCGCTTTGTAAAGCCAAATAATCTGACATTAGAGGGTAGCTTTCAATCGCTTCTAAGCATTGATCATAGCGCTCTTGAAAGGTTTTAATCGCTTCAGTTTTTTGGATTTGTTTTGCATTCACAAGCTGCTTTTGAATCGATTTCAATTCATTCATTTTCGCTTTCAATTCTTTGTTTGCATTAATATGTTTTTCAATTCTTTTATAGCGTTTGATGTCTTCATTTTCTAAAAGCATTTGGATTAATTTCTCTTTTTCGGTCATGCGAGTTCCCCCATTAAAAACCATGTTTTCGCAAGTGTCACTTTGACTGAAACAATTTGACCAATTAAGGAAGGATCTCCCTTAAAGTTAACTAGCTTGTTGTGTTCTGTATATCCTGCAAGTACTTCATCATCATATTTAGAGACACCATCAACTAATACTTTTACTGTTTGATCTACGAATCTTTCATTGCCCTTTAAATAGCCTTGATTAATTTTTTCGTTCAATAGATATAGTCTTTGCTTTTTGATTTCTTCTGGAGTGTCATCCTCGAAGCTTGCTGCTGGTGTTCCCTCTCTTTTTGAAAATACAAAGGTAAACGCGCCTTCAAACTCAGCTTTCTCGACCATATCAAGAGTCTCTATGAAATCGGCTTCAGTCTCTGTTGGAAAGCCTACAATGATATCTGTAGTGACTGCAATTCCAGGAACTATTTCTTTAAGTTCTTTTAACACCTTTAAATAGGATTCCTTGGTGTAGTGTCTATTCATCTTCTTCAAGACTGAGTTACTTCCTGATTGAACAGGTAAATGGAAATATGGCATAACATGCTTTGAATCTCTCATCGCTTCCATTGTTTTTAAGTCTAGGTCATGAGGGTGACTTGTTGTAAAACGAATACGATCAATTCCTGTTTGATCCAAGTCTAATAATAAATCACCAAATGTATAGCTTTGATCCTTAAAGTCTTTACCATAGGCATTCACATTTTGTCCTAGAAGAGTTACTTCTTTATAGCCATTCGCTACGAGTTCGTTAACCTCTAAAATGATTTCTTCTTTCGATCTAGAACGTTCCTTACCTCTTGTATAGGGGACGATGCAATAGGTACAAAACTCATCGCAACCAAACATGATATTGACCCAAGCCTTAAACTTGTGCGTTCTTACCTTGGGAAGATTTTCAATGATGTCTCCTTCTTGTGAGTAGACTTCAACGACTTTTTCTTTTGCAAACATTGCAGTTTCGATATATTCAGGAAGCTTATAAATATTATGAGTTCCAAAAATAATATCAACATGCTGATACTTTTTCATCACGCGTTCAACCACATTTTCCTCTTGAGCCATGCATCCTGCAAGGCCAAGAATTAAATTGGGGTTTTGTTTCTTATATGCCTTTAATCTTCCGAGTTCACCCCAGACTCTATTTTCAGCATTCTCGCGAATTGCACATGTATTCATGATAATTACATCTGAATTATCCTCTGATAGGGCTTTTGTAAAACCCATCAACTCTAAAATACCTGCCATGGTTTCGCTATCCGCTTCATTTCCTTGGCATCCATAAGTATGAATCATATAGGTTTTATCGACACCTATTTTATAATGTGCGTCTGATAAATTAAAATGTAGTTCTTCAATTGCTTTTTTACTTCTTTTTCTTGCCTGACCTAAATCAGGCTTGAAGTATTTATCAACATCTAT
>JAUSOA010000228.1 GCA_030656435.1 Acholeplasmataceae bacterium
GGAATTTGGGTTCATAGAAATCAGAAACAATACTAAAATTCCAAATTCCATTCAAGCTCATTTTCAATCTTCTTTGATTTTGGACAGGATAAAGCATGTTCTCCCTACTTTCATCTCATATAGAACTATTTTACCATCAAGATAAAAGGATTGTTGTATGTAAGTTGACATCTTATTCTTTTGATTATATGATAGCCTTAAAGCTTAGGTGAAAAAAATGATTAAAGAGCATATCGAACCCATAGAGAATCAGAATTCTGATTTAACGAAGGGTTCAATCAATCAACATTTAAAGCGTATAGCGATTCCGGCCTCGATTGGCTTCCTTTTTAACACGCTTTTTAACGTTGTAGACACCATTTACGCTGGAAGACTCTCTACAGACGCTCTTGCTGGATTAACACTTTCATTCCCGATATTTTTCATTATTATTGCAGTCAGTGCTGGAATAGGGAATGCAGTTTCTGCACTTGGTGCAATTGCTTTAGGTAAAAAGGATAAAACGAGCTTCAATCAGCTAGGCTTTAATGCACTGATTCTAGGATTCATTAGTGGATTACTTGTCACTTTATTTGCTACATCATTCACTGAGCCGCTTTTTATGCTCATTGGTGCATCAGGAGACGCACTTGATTTAGGAGTTGCATATACGAATGTAATCTTCTATGGTTCCATTTTCTTCATTTTGAATGCGGTCTTAAATGGTTTACTATCTGCACAAGGCAATACGAAGACCTATCGAAACCTCTTAATCATTAGTTTCTTTTTAAATTTAGTGTTAGACCCACTGTTTATATTTGGTTGGTTTGGACTACCAAGACTTGGAGTTGTCGGTGTCGCCCTAGCCACAGTCTTAATTCAAGTAATTGGAACTATTTATCTCACCATGAGATTGATTAAATCTGAATGGATTGATATGCGTAAGCTCATCCGATCAAAATTTACAATAAATACAATGGTAGAACTACTCAAACAAGCTATACCATCTTCACTCAATATGGCAACAATTGCTATTGGTATCTTTATCATCAATTTTTATGTATTGAAATATGGTGGAACTGAAGGTGTTGCAGCATACGGTGCTGCAACTCGAATAGAGCAATTGGCACTTCTTCCCGCTTTGGGGTTAAATGTTGCTGCGATGACGATTGCTGGTCAAAACTTTGGCGCACAAAACAAAGGAAGAATTTTAGAGGTTTTTAAGAAGTCTATGTTTGCAGGAGTCATGATTATGATTGTTGGTGCAATGATCATCTTTCCACTTGCACCCTTACTGATTTCTATTTTCAATAATGATCCAATAGTCATATCAATTGGTGCAAGATACTTGCGCATTGAAGTGTTAGCATTCGTAACCTATGTGATTTTAAATATTTCGATATCTGTCTTACAAGGAATTAAAAAACCGAATTATGCTATTTTTATGGGGATTTATAGACAAGCACTTCCATTCGCTTTATTTTTTCTCCTAGGAACGACTTTAAAAATGGGTTTAGATGGTGTTTGGTGGGGGATAGTAATCATCAATTGGTCTGCTGTTATCATTACCCTTTATTACATAAAAATTCAGCTCAAAAAGCTAAAATAGCGGGTTAAACAATGAAAATCAGAAAATCCTGGTTTTTTTTGTTAAATCTTTTCGTTTCTATCATATAATATCAACGTAAGAAAAAAAATAAGGGGTGATTTTCATGCGTATTGAAGCAGATGATAAACTAGATTTCAGTGATGTATTAATCCGTCCAAAAAGATCAACACTCGTATCCAGAAGAGATGTCGACTTAAACAGAGAGTATCATTTCAAGCATAGCAAGCAATCATGGTCAGGTGTACCAATTATGGCATCAAATATGGATGGTGTTGGAACATTTGAAATGGCTTATGCCTTACAAAAATCAAAGTTATTTACTTGCATGGTTAAAAACCATCAGGTTGAAGAATATTTAGTTCGAAAAGAATTATTAAATCCTGAATACTTCGCAGTAAGTACTGGAACCAGTGCAGCTGATTTTATCAACCTTCAGGAGATTATTTTCAAAAACCCACAAGTCAAATTTATATGTATCGATGTTGCCAATGGTTATTCTGAAGCCTTTGGAACATTTGTTTCAAGAGTTAGACAGCAATATCCAAATCACACACTCATTGCAGGAAATGTTGTCACTGCAGATATGACTCAAGAACTCATCCTTCGCGGTGCTGATATCGTCAAGGTTGGCATCGGACCAGGTAGTGTATGTACAACTAGAATTCAAACCGGTGTCGGATATCCTCAGCTGTCAGCAATTATTGAATGTGCGGATGCTGCTCACGGTCTTGGTGCTCACATTATTAGTGATGGCGGCTGTACATGCCCAGGTGATGTAGCAAAGGCATTTGGTGCTGGAGCTGATTTCGTTATGCTAGGTGGTATGTTTGCTGGTCATAACGAAGGTGGCGGTGATGTAATCACTGAGTACTATGATACCGGTAAAAGAGATTTCCAAACCAAAGAACCAATTTTAGAAGAGAAAAAATTTGTTGAGTTCTACGGCATGAGTTCTTCTACTGCGATGATCAAACATCATGGTGAGGTTGCAGACTATAGAAGCTCTGAGGGTAGAACCGTTAGAATTCCCTTCAAGGGTGCTGTTGATACTACTGTCAAGGATATTTTAGGTGGCATTCGTTCTACATGTACATATGTTGGTGCACCAACCTTAAAGCAACTGGCAAAGTGCACAACTTTTATTAAGGTACAAAAACAATTTAACGATGTATTTTTGACAAAGCATTAATCTATTGAACTTAAAGAGTGAACCCATTTCACTCTTTTTTGTTTTTTAGTCTTCTTTTGATTTATATTTACTGTAAAAGGAGGTATTTTTTAATTTATAGAGCAAAAAAAAGATATTATCGTAAAAAAGATTTGAATTCGAAATATTTTGTTGCATAACCTTTGTATGTTAGACTATCTTTAATTTATAATAGATTTATCCATTGGAGAGGGGTTTTATCAATGAAAAAACTATTATTTTTAACAACTATTTTAGCTACTGTATTTATATTATCTGCGTGTGGAAGAGACCAAAGTGTCCTTCGTGTTGGAATGGATCTAAAGTATCCTCCATTTGAGACTGTTGATCTAGATAACAAGCCGATAGGAATATCCGTTGACATCGCTTATGCCTTAGGGGAATTTCTTGGTCGTAAGGTTGAAATCGTCAACACAGATTTTGGTTCAATTATCCCATCACTTCAAGCTGGTGAAATTGATATCGCGATTGCATCCATGAGTATAACAGCTTCAAGAAGTGAAGTAGTCGACTTTTCAGATCCTTATTTTTTCTTTAAAATTATTACCTTAGTGAATAAGAATTTCGCTGATGCGAATGGAATCAATCAAGATTCTACGGTTGCAGAATTATTAGCAATTCAAGGTACAAGATATGTCGGTATCGCTTCACAGGTTTCTGCATCAATTCCACAGTCCTATGGAAAGCAAGTTACAGAAGCAACTGATTTAGGAACTGCTGTTGAATCGGTAGCTCAGGGTACTGCTGATGTCTTATTAATGAGTGCTAATCCAGTTGTCGATGGCCAAAAAGCAAATCCCACTACAACACTCGTCATGTGGGATCCATTTGTTGCAAGTCCAATTGGAATGGCTGTTCAAAAGGGAAACACTGAACTCTTAGAAAAAGCGAATGAATTTATCGCTACATTCAATAATGAAGGCGGATTATATTCAGTCCTTTCTACTTCTTGGGATGCTGTGCTTCTAGAACGTCTTGGACGCTATGGACTCAGTTTCTATATCAATGAATAAAACATTATCCTATTTATTAGCAATTTTAACGATTGCTTTATTCGTAGCATTTGTCATTTTGCAACAATCATCAAGCTTTAGCTTTGCATCATTTATACCCTATCAAAATATGATTTCTGAAGGGATTCGAAACACTATTATTGTTTCAATCCTTTCACTTCTTGGAAGCCTTGTTTTAGGATTCGTCTTTTACTTGTTTTCAATTTCTAAATTCAAATACTTAAATGCTTTAACTGATGTTTTTACTGAAATTATTTATGGTACACCATTACTTGTTTTAATCGTGATTACAGCATTTGTAATTGGACCTGCCTTTGGAACTTATAATCGAAATGCGCTAGGTTTTACTGCTTTAGTTATTTACATGACCCCCTATATGAAAAATGTTTATAAATCAGCATTTTCAAGTATTTCTAGAGATCAGTACATGACCATGGATCTTTTTGGATTTACACCCTATCAAAGATACCGTTATATTATCATTCCACAGGTCATTAGAATTTTAATGCCACCGATGATGAATAACTTTTCCTTAATTATTAAAGGGAGTGCGTTACTCAATGTCTTAAGTTTTAATGAATTATATTATGCAATTCGAGTTGCACAATCTCAAACATTTGCATTTGTACCTGGATATATACTGATGTGGATTTTATATCTAATCATCACGATTCCATTATCTCAAGCAACTAAATACATCGAAAGGAAATGGTCATTATGAAAATAGAATTAAAAGGGATAAGCCATACCTACGATGTCGAAGTTTTAAAGGATTTAAATCTTATTTTAGATCGTTATAAATCAGTAGCAATCATCGGAGTATCTGGTTCTGGTAAATCTACACTGATACGATTGATGTCAGGTTTAGAAAAGCCATCTACAGGAAGTATTAAAGTGAATAACTATGATGTTAATGATGACGAATATCGAAAGAAAATAGGGTTTGTTTTTCAAAACCACAATTTATTTCCCCATCTAACTCTGAAAGAAAATATAACACTAGTTCTTGAGAAAACAAGAAATATGGACAAGGAAATGGCAAGTGAAACTGCACTTAAATATTTATCCTTACTCCATTTAGAAGATCAGGTGAATAAGCTTCCTAAAAATGTATCTGGTGGTCAAGCACAGCGTGCATCAATTGCTAGAGCACTTAGTGTCAATCCTGATATTATATTTCTAGATGAACCGACATCCTC
>JAUSOA010000240.1 GCA_030656435.1 Acholeplasmataceae bacterium
TTACTTAAACAGCTGCTTTTTTCTTAATTCTTAAAAATCCGTTATAACCACCAACATTCCCACCGGTAAATCCTGAAGCTTTATAGCAGATGATGCCGTCTTTGAATTTGTAATCTGTTGATTTGCTAATTTCTACAGGAGAGAAAACTGGAACTTCATAATTTTTGAGTGCACCATATGCAATTGCGTATTCCCCTGCAATAGTTGCAGCATCAGAGATTGCCTTACAATGTGAGTTGATCACATAAGGAATGCCATCGATGGTTTGATTGATATAATCAACCGTATGAACCTTGCGTCCTTCTGAGGTGCGAAGTCCTGCAAATGCACGTAGATCGTTCTTATTTAAAATAAGAACCGCTCCGCCTTCGACTTCTTCATCTCCACCATAAGCAAAGATAATGTCATCTAAAGTTGAATCGGTGATTGCAGCTAATTCAATAGGTGTTGAGTCTGCAAGTGCAACTGCACTATCACTGAAGATACCTGTGAAAGTATTGGATGTTCCTGCACCTCTTAAAATCTGTTCAGAGATTTTTTTCTTAAGCGATACATTGATGTTTTTGAGTACTTCTGCTTGATAAGGAATACTTGGAAGCTTTTCTAGTTCTTCTGTGATTTCTGTATAAGCAGTTATTTTGACTTTGGTGATGGTTACATAACCAAACGCAGGTTCTGTTTCCGTATAAGCAGCACCCTCAACTGTAGTACCTGCAATGCCATTGCCTTTGACAAATGACTTTTTGTAAGTTTCTCCGCCATTTAAGTTCACAACGTTGACTTTATCAACAAGTCCGGATACTTGAGCGTATGGTACTGGTGCTAACGATCCTGCGACAGTTTCTGGTAATAGAACATCCGTGCTTGATACTTGAATCACACGATTTTCTTTTAAGTTCTTACCTCTGAGTTCAAGAACCTCTTTTGTTATATCTGTTCTTGTATCAATAACGATTGGTTTGATTTCTACTTTGCTTGCGATTGACATTTTACGATCAATCACTGATCTTTCTTCTTGAAGACCAGTACATTCACTGTCAAATGCTTCAAGTTTGGCAACATCCGTTTCCGCTTCTACAAGATTGCGGATTTCAGTAAGTCTGACTTCAATTTCTTTACGTCTTTTTTCTAAATTCATTGTTTAATCCTCCACGATTAATATTTTGTTTTTATTTTGATGCGGTGTTTCAATGTAATGATATGTTCTGCCTGCTCAGCTACATCCATAGCCTTTAGTTCCAACTCCATGGATTCTAAAGAACGAGCATATATACTTGTCGAATCGTAAGCTGGAGTATCTACTACCGAGACATCATACAGCCTACCGATTTTTGTAATTGTTCTTTTGGGAAGTTTCCCTTCACGGTTCCAGGTTTGTTCTTCAACCGTAAAAGCAAAACTCATTTTATCTAA
>JAUSOA010000243.1 GCA_030656435.1 Acholeplasmataceae bacterium
TAGGAGGGTTTTTGTGGAAGCTAACACAATACAACTTAAAAAATTGACGAAGCGTCAACTTTTATGGAAAGATATTAAACAAAATAAACACAATTACATCCTTATGGCTCCGTTTGTCATATTATTCATGACATTCACCGTTATTCCTGTTTTCATGTCATTAGGGATTAGTTTCACCTACTTTAATCTATTAGAACCACCAAGATTTATCGGCCTTGATAATTACATGAAGCTAGCACTAGAGGATGAGGTCTTTATCATCGCAATCAAGAATACATTGATTCTAGCGGTTGTTACTGGTCCGGTGAGTTATTTATTAGCCTTCGTATTCGCATGGCTTATTAATGAATTAGGACCTAAATTAAGAGCATTCATGACGTTAGTCTTTTATGCACCATCCATATCAGGTAACGCATTTTTAATGTGGCTCTTGATTTTCTCTGGTGACGTTCATGGATATTTAAATGCCTTCTTAATTCGATTTGGAATTACAGATAATCCAATACTATGGTTAAAAAATCCACAGTATATAATGCTTGTTATTATCATTGTTCAGCTATGGCTAAGCTTAGGAGTTTCCTTCTTAGCATTTATTGCAGGTCTACAGAGTGTCGATAAGACCTTATATGAAGCAGGAGCAATTGATGGAATTAAAAATAGATGGCAAGAGCTTTGGTTTATTACACTGCCCTCTATGAAGCCACAGCTTTTATTTGGTGCAGTCATGCAGATTACAACATCACTTGCCATAGCGGAGGTTTCGATGCAGCTTGTCGGGTTCCCCTCGGTTCAATACGCAGGGCATACGATTGTCACGCACTTAATTGATTATGGTTCAACTCGTTTTGACCTAGGATATGCATCTGCAATTGCAACGATTCTATTCCTTATCATGATGACAACTAACCTTGTTGTTAGAGCAATACTTAGAAAGGTTGGTGAGTAGCATGATGAAAAAATTGAAGAAATTTTTCAATTTCAAACGCACGAAAAAACTAAACCGATCTGTTGCTGGTAATATATTCTTATTTACTTTACTTGCAATCTTTGGAATATTTAGTGCTTATCCATTGATTATGACTGCATCGAATGCATTCAAGTCATTAGATGAACTATTCTTATTCCCACCAAGATTATTTCCAAGAAATATTACATTTGATAATTTTAGAGATTTATCTGAATTAATGGAAAACTCATGGATTCCCTTTTCGAGATATTTCTTTAATACAATTTTAATTACCACACTAGGGACTGCAGGACACGTATTAATTGCATCGATGTGTGCATACCCACTTGCGAAATATAAGTTTCCTGGGCGTAATTTAATCTTCACATTAGTTATTTACTCACTAATGTTCGCACCACAGGTTACTGCAACTCCAAACTATATTATCGTATCTAGAATTGGTTTAATTGATAATCCTGCAGCTATTATTCTTCCTGCGATTGCATCCAGCTTAGGACTTTATTTAATGAAGCAGTTTATGCAACAAATTCCAATGGAATTAATCGAGTCAGCTAAAATTGATGGTGCTAGTGAATACCGTATATTCTTTACGATTGTAATGCCTTTAGTTAAACCTGCTTGGCTAACCTTAATTATTTTATTATTCCAAAGATTGTGGACCACAGATGGTGGAGCATTTATCTTTAGTGAAGAATATAAACCAGTATCCTATGCGCTCAGACAAATTGCGCAGGGTACAATTGAACGTGCGGGCACGATTGCTGCCGTCTCTTTCATCATGATGATTGTTCCAGTGACTTTCTTTATCATTTCCCAGTCTAGAATTGTGGAAACATTTAGTCACTCTGGAATGAAGTAGGAGGTATGAAATGATTAAAATATTCACTATATTTTCTTTGTTAATTACCCTTCCAATTCAATTATCTGTGGTTAGATATAACTACTCCTATTATGGAGAGGTTCTTCACTCTGCACCAGGAATGAACTTTGCTGCATATTTCAATGAAAAGACATTAGGTACCATTATGTCTTCACCAGAGGATATGGTTGTTTTTAATGATTTGATTTATATCATCGATTCGAAGACAAATAGTATTTATATCGTTAACGAAGAATTCAATCTAGTTGCGAAGCATAGCACCTTTGATTTAACACCAGGATACTTAAATAAATTGATCGATGAAGGAATCGATGATGTTACAAACCTAACATTAAATGGCCCGTTTGGAATTGATGTCAAAGAAAGTGGTATCTATATTGCTGATACTGCCAATTATAGAATTGTGAAGATGAATCACGATTTTGAAGTCATCGATGTGTTTTCTTCGATTGATGATGCAACATTCGATGAACTGAATTTTGAGCCATTAAAGATTACAGTCGATGTCTCTGAACGTATGTATGTCGTCGCTAAAAACGTTTATGAAGGTATTCTAGAATTAGATACAGATGGCTCATTCAATCGCTTTACTGGAGTCAATCCAATCAGATTGAACCCATTTCAGATATTCAGTAGATCCTTAATGACAGAAGCACAGCTCGCTCAATTGCAGTTATTTCTACCTACTGAGTATACCAATGTGTCAATTGATGATAAGAGCTTTATCTACGCAACCTCAAAGCCTTCAGCAAATAATGCTGAAAATCAAATTCAGTTAATCAATCCTAAGGGCATTGATGTGATCAAGCGTAATGGATACCATCCACCGATGGGCGATATTCAATATATTGTTGGTATGAATAACTATGTCATTACAGGTCCATCGACACTTGTTGATATTGCAACAACAAATGATGGTATTTATACAGTTTTAGATCAAAAGAGAAGCAGACTATTTACCTATGATAGTGAAGGAAATCTTTTATATATCAATGGTGATGAAGGTGCCCAAAGTGATAAATTCGCTGAAGGTGTCTCGATTGCTTATTTTGGTGATGATTTATTACTACTCGATAGAAAAACACGTACAGTCATTGTTTACCAATTAACTGATTTCGGTACTGCAGTTAACCAAGCAATATCACTTCATAATCAAGGACGCTTCGAGGAAGCTTCCGAGGTATGGAGAGAAGTGCTTTTATTAAACACGAATTATGAAATTGCCTATAACGGAATTGGTAAATATTATTTAAGAGAAAAAGACTTTGCGAAAGCAATGGAATACTTTAATGCTGGACATGATCTATATTATTATTCTAAGGCATATAAAGGATATCGTAATGAAGTATTGAAGGCGAATTTTGGATATATTGTTGGCGGAGTCGTTGTTATTATTGGAGGACTTATTGCCTTAAAGATTCGTTCCACATACAAAAAGGGAGGTTCTATACTTTATGAAGACTAAACTTAAAAGTATTTGGTTCGATTATATAGCGTTCCCTAAGTATATGATGATGCACCCATTTGATGGCTTTGATGAATTCAAGCGCTATGAAAAGGGGAAGATGTCTGTTGCCTTAGTCTATATTGCATTATTTGCATTTTTTAGAATCTTCTCATTTCAAAACCTAGGATTCTTAATCAATCCAAATAACCCACTCATGTTAAATTCTCTTCAAGAGATTTTTGCTGTCCTCTTGCTCGTCTTTCTATTTAGCGTAGGCAATTGGTCGGTAACAACACTCATGGAAGGTAAGGGGAAGTATAAGGAAATACTAATGGTTACAGGATATGCATTATTTCCTTTAGTGATTATTGGTTTCCCAAGTGTAATACTTTCAAACTTCTTAACACTAGAGGAAATGGCATTCTACAATCTATTGATGTATATCGCCTATATCGGAACTGCATGGATGTTATTTATGGGTATCTTAAATATTCATCAATACGGACTTGGTAAAACATTACTTGCTTTCTTACTTACCGTCGTCGCGATGAGCGTCATGATGTTTTTTGGTTTGTTGTTCTTTGACTTAATACAACAATTTATCGCGTTTATTTCTTCTATCTATGAAGAATTAAACTTGCGTTATTGAGGAGGAAAATATGAAACTAAAAAGAATTATTATTATTGTTTTATTATTATCCGTCCTTTCGCTTTACGCTTTTGGCTTCAAGATGAAGACAAGTGCAGCAAGTCAAAATGAATTGATTTCATTTAGTAAAGAGGGCTTTGTTGATTCATCTTTATTAACGGAAACAAACCAGTTGGTTGCAGAAAATACAAATTTTGCACTTTATATGAATGAAATAAAATCTTATTTCAAGGTTTTAGATAAGAGAACAGGTGAGTTTTGGGAATCGAATCCATCAGTATTAGATCCTTGGCAAATAGATCCAAATAAGCCAATAACGAATTCTGCAATTGATAAGCAAAAATCAACACTAGAAATTTCTTATTTTAATCAAGCGGGTTCTCTAACAACGATTAATAATTATCAATATAGCATTCATCATCCCGCAAGCATCTTAAATGAAGAAGGAAAGCGTACATTTAGTATCAAATATATTGAAAATGGTGTTCAAATCCTTTACTTCATTCAAGACTTGGAAGTGGACTATCTATATTTCCCTAAATATATGCCAAAGGAAGAGCTAGAAGCACTAGAGGATTTTTCAGTGCTCAATACACTTGCATATACTGGTTTTAACCATGAGTTTCAAGCCTATGAAATCGTCAACTATGTTGGAATGTCAAGACTTGTTAAAAGAAGACTTTATGATATTTTCTACGGAAAACTAGATTATACGAGAGAACGTGCGATTGAGGAAAATGAATCGTATGGTTATTTTGAACAATTTGAAAAAGTGTTCTTTGAAATTGGAATTCAAATCACCTTAAATGATAAGGGTATTGATACATCAATTATTAATGAATCGATTGTTGAACCTAAGAATGTGAAGCTCGCAAGAATTACATTGCTACCACTCTTTGGTACAGCAGTATCCATTAAAAATGACATTCCTACCCAAGGGTATATCGTTTTACCTGATGGTAGTGGAGCTGTTATGGAGTTCAATAACGGAAAGTTTTATCAAAATGCTTACCGTAAAAGACTTTATGGACAGGATTTATCCTTACTTCCATATAAGATGGCTGAGCAACAACAAAAAATAAATATTCCTTTATATGGAATGGTTAAAGAAAATGGTGGATTTGCAGCGATTATCACCCAGGGTGATGCAATGGCAGCAATTAACGCTGATGTTTCAGAACGTATTGATTCCTATAATAAAGCATTTGTATCATTTAATTTAAGAGAAAGTGAATCGGTAACCATCGGTTCAGGGTTTAGCCGTTATGGTGTAGATTTATGGACAAAGGAAAAGGTAAAGACTGATTTTACTGTCAAGTACATCTTCCTTGAAGGTCTAAATAATAACTATGTTGGTATTGCAAAGGCATATCAAAATTACTTAATTGAGGAAAAGAACTTAATAGCAATCGATCAAACTACAAAGACAGTACTAACTACTGAATTTATTGGAGCCTATGATCGAAAGGATTTCTTTTTAGGTGTTCCATATTATTCCCTAGAATCCTTAACAACATTTGATCAAGCGAAATCCATTATCAAAGATTTAAAAGCTCTTGGTATCGATGATATCAATGTGCTCTATACTGGATCAATGAATGGTGGATTGGATTCAGGAGTTCATACAAAAGCAAGTATTGAAAGAGTACTTGGTGGAAATAAAGACTTGAATGCCTTAGACCAATATTTAGCATCAGAGGGTATCAAGCTATATAACACTGTTGACTTTATGACTGCCTCGAAGTATTACCGTGCATTTGATCAATATCGCTACACAGCGAATCGAATTAGAGGATCACTTGCTCTAAATTTCAATTATCATTATCCAACAAGACTACCCTATTCTGAAACAAACTATATGCATACAAGCGATGATTACGTGATTAACCCACTATATTATCAAGCGATTTATGAGAAGTTTGCTAAGGATTATGATTATGATGGTATCGCATTCCTAAATATGGGGTCAATGATTGCTGGAAATTATCCGAAAAATAACATTCTTTATAAGCAGGATGCAATTCGT
>JAUSOA010000287.1 GCA_030656435.1 Acholeplasmataceae bacterium
GCACTCATTTGTAGAGTTCCACCGTTGACATCAATGATTGTTGCATCACCGAGTCCAGAAACTGTAATCGATGTAGCGACGACTTCTTGACCACTAATGGTAATGACCATTGTTGAGCTCACTGATGAATTACTCACTGAGGTTACCACGACAGTAACTGTTCCATTTGAAACTGCGGTAAGTAGACCAGTATTTGAAATTGTTGCTGAACCTGAACCATTGTTAACAGTCCATAATACTGCTTTATTATTTGCATTGGCTGGTAATACATTTGCATTGAACTGCAATGTGCCACCGAAAGTATTGATTACCTGCAAATTACCTGCGGATGTTAACTCAATCGATGTAACAGCGACTTCTTGATTGCTAATGGTAATGACCATAGAATCATGAACCGTTGGGTTACTGACGGATGCGACACGTACAGTGACTGTACCATTGGATGCTGCTGTAAGTAAACCTGCAGCACTTATTGTTGCCGAACCTGTACCATTTTCTACGCTCCATACGACTGCCTTATTTGCTGCAATTGCAGGAAGTACTTCGACTGCGAATTGTAGTGTGCCTTGGAAAGTAGTAATTGTAGTTGCATTACCCGCTGCTGAAAGTTCAACAGATGTTACGGATGCATCTTGATTACTCAAAGTAATCGTCTTGGTTCCAAAAACTGCGCCATTTTGTGCGGAGGTTGCTTTCACTGTGACTGTACCATTGGTAACAGCAGTTAAAAGACCAGTTGCACTAATTGTTGCGGATCCAGTACCGTTTTCAACGGACCAAACCACGTTCTTATTCGCTGCATTTGCAGGAAGAACGACAGCACTCATTTGTAGAGTTCCTTGATATTCATCAATGAACGCACGATCCTGAGCCGAAGTGATTGAAATCGAACTTGCTACAACATCTTGATTACTAATGGTGATGACCTTAGTAGCCATTTTCGTCGAATCATCTTTGGATGTTGCCTTGACAGTGACTGTTCCGTTAGAAACAGCTGTTAAAAGTCCATTTACACTAATCGTTGCCGATCCAGTGCCATTTTGAACACTCCAGGTGACAGACTTATCATCTGCATCTGCTGGAAGTACCACTGCGCTAAACTGCAATGTACCACCGATGGTCGTGATTGTCGTTGCATTTCCTGCTGCTGAAATCGTAATCGATTCGACAGGAACAACTTCAACCTTCGGCTTACACCCACTAAAAATAAGCATAACAGCGCCAATAAAAAATAGCGTCAGCATAAACCGTTTAAAACTAATTCCTTGTTTTAACATCATACTTCCTCCTTCTATGGAAATATACAAGATAAATCTCTTCTTGTAGCGAGTTAATTATATTCTTATATTTTCATATTGTCAACTTTATTTTCCTATTGTTTTATCTATTTTCATGTTATTTCATATTGGAGATACTATTTATGCATTAATTAATTCAATTTCATCAATATTCATAATAAAGGGTGGTATAAATAGTCGTTTATTGACTTATGTGATAATAAACATATTTGAATATATATATGAATTTTCTTTCTATATAAAAAAAACTCAGGCATCAGATAAATTTATCTAATGCTGAATTCTTCTATTCTCGTCAATTTCAGTGTGCTTATGAAAACATCTAAATCAACTATTTTTTTGTCTCTTTATTGTATCACGCACGAAAGGGATACTATATTGAATGCCTTAAGAAATACATTATACTTCATCATGTAACACTTTATCTACAAATATGGATGCGATTTTTGGATCGAATTGACTGCCTGAGCATCTCTTAATTTCAAGAATTGCATCTTCAATACTCATTCCTTTTCGATACGGTCTATTTGCTGTCATTGCCTCAAAGGAATCTGCAACGTTAATTATTCTAGAAAATAACGGAATTTCTTCACCCATTAATCCTTTGGGGTATCCTCTTCCATCCCATCTTTCATGATGCGATAGTGCATACTCAGCAAGACCCGAATACTCATCTGCTGCCTTTAGTATTTGATATCCAACTTGAGTGTGTGTTTTGATTACCTCATATTCCTCATTGGTTAATTTACCAGGTTTGTTTAAAATTGCATCCGGAATAGAAATCTTACCGATATCATGATACATTCCTGCAAGCTCTAATAAATCTATTTCTTCTTTACCAATACCAAGTTCCATTCCAATCTTTTTACAATATTGACTGACTCTTTCAGAATGAATTTTTTCTTCTTCATATTTCTCAGTTAATGTGTTTAAAATAGCCTTAATTGCGTGATTTCTGACACTTGTTCCCACAGTGACCTTATGTCTATAAAGATAGTTTTCAGCATTACTAAGTAATTCATCGATATCTTTATCTGAATCAGTAACAACTTCATATCCAACAGCAAGTGATACCTCAATGTTTCCTATGCTTAGATCCTTTGCCAACTCAATTATTCTTTCTTTATATATCTGCATTTGATTAGAGTCTTTGTTGGGGGCAAGTATTGCATATTCATCTCCACCTATTCTTGCAACAACATTTTCTTTTTCGAAAACTTTCATAAATAATTTAGATACAAGCTTGATTGCTAGATCGCCTTGAGCATGACCATAGGCATCGTTAATAATTTTTAAACCATTGATATCAACCATCATAACTCCTAGTGGATAGTTTTTTTGCATAATAAATCGATGATAGGCACGCACAAAATAACGACGGTTATATAGATTAGTCAAATAGTCGTGGTAGCTTAAGTATTCAACTTCCTTTTGTTTCTGTCTTTCATCTGTAATATCCTCTGAATGTAGGATATAACCATTCAATTGGTTATCTTTAATTAGGGGTGTGATTGATAAATTGAGGATTCTCTTGCCTGATTTCGTTGTTCGATATAGTTTACTTTGTTTTACCTTTTCAAAATCATATTCAATTTCTAAATGGATATTTTCAAAACTTTCAATTTTTTCAACGAGTTCTGGATTTAAATTGGGATTATCAAATAGCTTTAACCCTTTAAGCTCGCGAGGATCTAAAACACCAAATAATTCATTGGCTGCTTCATTTGCATAGGTGTGGCGACCATTCGCATCAAAAAACTCTATAGCTACTGGTGATTTTTCAAAGATAGCAATAAACTTTTGATTGCTTTCACGTAATTCTTGTTCAAGACGTTTTCGTTCT
>JAUSOA010000288.1 GCA_030656435.1 Acholeplasmataceae bacterium
TGGAGAAGTTGTCGATGCATTATCAA
Source organism: Acholeplasmataceae bacterium (assembly GCA_030656435.1). GTDB lineage: Bacteria > Bacillota_I > Bacilli_A > Acholeplasmatales > Acholeplasmataceae > Peloplasma. The sequence continues at coordinate 27 of JAUSOA010000288.1, forward strand.
CGATTGTTCATAGAGAATTTGCGTATCAACGCGGAAAAATTATTTGTGAAAAAATGGTTCAATTGATTCCTAGACAAATGTTTGAAATTCCAATTCAAGCGGCACTAGGTAACAAAGTTATTGCGAGATCTACAATCAAGGCAATGCGTAAGGATGTTCTTGCAAAGTGCTATGGTGGTGACATCAGCAGAAAGAAAAAACTCCTTTCTAAGCAAAAAGAAGGAAAAAAGAAAATGAAGTCTATCGGTAGAGTCGATGTACCTCAAGAAGCATTTATGGCAATCTTATCCAATAGCGACGAATAGTATCGTCGCTTTTTCTTTATTATGTAAACCATTTTTGGTATAATAGAGATAAGGACGTGATTTCATTTGAAGGGATTATACATACATATACCATTTTGTGAATCGATTTGTCACTATTGTGACTTTGTCAAAAGAGTTCCTAGAAACAAGGAAATGATTGACACTTACATCAGTGCACTCACAAATGAAATCTCAAGTTATCGAGATCATTTTTCGACCATTGAAACAATTTATATAGGTGGTGGCACACCATCGATGCTTTCTATAGAACAATTTGAGCATCTATTTGAATCATTAAAAGAGATTAAACCTCTTGAATATACAGTGGAAGTTAACCCAGAATCCTATACAGATTTAAAGGGGGAGCTTTTTAAAAGGTATGGAGTGAATCGAATCAGTTTAGGTGTTCAAACATTTAATCCTACTCTTTTAAAGTATCTCAATCGAAAGCATACCAATGAACATGTCTTTCATGTAGTTAATCATTTGAAGAGTATTAATATACCTTATATTTCTGTGGATTTAATTTACTCAATACCTGGACAAACACTTCTAGATCTTTATTCTGATTTAGAATACATTAAACAATTAGATATAACACATGTTTCTTGTTACTCACTTATATTAGAAGAAAAGACTTATTTTTATCATCAGTATTTAAGAGGAAAGTTTGAAACCATGGATGAAGACACTGAGGCAATGATGTATCAAGTGGTCATGGATGAGCTCAAAAAACAAGGCTTTGAGCACTATGAAATATCAAACTATGCTAAGGAAGGTCATTATTCTAAACATAACCTACTCTATTGGACACTAGGTGA
>JAUSOA010000289.1 GCA_030656435.1 Acholeplasmataceae bacterium
TTAAGAACAGAGGAAATATTAAACAGATTGAAAAAGAATTGAATATTAGCTATCCAACCGTTAAAAAAATGTTAGATGAAGTGATTGTTGGTCTTGGTTATTCCGTAGAAGATGATGACACAGTTTTTACAAAGGATAAGGAAAAAGAAGAAACCAAAACAACACTGAAGCAAAGCATTTTAGATAAGATCGAAAAGGGAGAAATGACAGTACAAGCTGCATTAGAACTCCTAAATAAAAAGAAATAAGAAATTAAACACTAAAAAGGAAAGGTGAACGAACATGTCAAAAGATCAATTAAAAGAAGAAAGAATGAAAATATTAGAATTACTCGCTAAGGGAGTGATTTCTGCAAGCGATGCTGAAAATTTACTTGGTGCAATGAATAAACCAGAGGTTAATTTTGGTGAACAAATTGTTATTCCAGGTATTCCAAGCAAAAAAGCTCCATTTAGAATGCTTAGAATTTTTGTAGATTCAAAAGATGGTGATGTCGTTAAGATCCAAATCCCAATCGAATTTGCTAAGCTTTTGAAGACTGGGAAGTTCAATGTTAACCTACAACAATCCGATATCGATATCGATTCCATTTTGGAAATGATCAATCAAGGCTTTGTTGGTGAACTTGTTAACGTTGAATCCGCAGATGGCGACACTGTAAAAATCGTTGTTGAATAAGTCAATTTGAAATAATTGAATCAGATAAACAATAAGACGGAGTTTCCGTCTTATTGTCATGTATAAGATTATGCACCATGTATAACTTACATCACGAAGGAGATACATCATGTTATTTGGTAAGCACTTTAGGAAGTACTATCTAAAATATTCACTGTTCTTTTTAGTAGGAGCAGCTGTTTTAATATTTGTCGACTGGATTCAACTCGATATTCCAATGCTCGTTGGTAGAATTATCGATACTCTAAAATCGGGTAGTGCAACGACCGATACAATAGAAGCTGCAATACTTAGAATCGCGGTACTCGCAGCAATGATCACAGTGGGTAGATTTTTATGGCGTTATACCATTTTTGGTGCGTCTAGAAGAATAGAGTACCATTTGAGAAATGAAATGTTTGGACAAGCAACTAAGCTATCTCAAAGCTTTTATTCTCAAGAAAAGGTCGGAGGGTTAATGACTCACTTTATTAACGACCTAGAAGCAGTACGTATGTCATTTGGTCCCGGTATATTAATGTTAATTGATGGACTGACACTTGGCGGGTTCGCACTCTATAGAATGGCCATGCTGAATGCAAGATTAACCCTTTATGCAGCCATTCCCATGGTATTACTGACTATTATTTTAGTATTCATCAGAAGAGTTATTTCACGAAAGTTTAAGGAGCGTCAACAGGCATTTGAAAACCTAAGTGATTTCACTCAAGAAAATTTCTCGGGCATTACGGTCATTAAAGCATTTGTTAGAGAATTAAAGGAAGCCATGTTCTTTAATAAAAAGAATATGGAGCTTTATGATAAAAATATTAAATTTATACGCTATATTATCGTTATCAATATTATGGTTGGTATCGCACTCAATATCGTTATTCTATTTATTATATTGTTTGGTAGTTATTTAGTCATTTACGGAGGGGCTAACGGATTTACTGCTGGTCAGCTTACAGAATATTTAAGCTATTTCTTCGCACTCATCTGGCCAACGATGGCAATCTCTCAATTCATTCAAATTCAGAGTCAAGCAAGAGCAAGTGCAGATCGTATCGGTAAATTTTTAGACCGTGAAATTGAGATCAGAGATGAAGAAAACGCTGTTGTTAACGATCATTTAAAGGGTTCAATTCGAGTAGAAAACCTTACATTTCAATATCCTGATGGAAATGCACCTGTACTGAATAATGTTTCATTTGAAATTAAACAAGGTGAAATGGTTGGTGTACTCGGTCGTACCGGCAGTGGAAAGAGTAGCTTAGTTGATCTATTATTACGTATTTATAATTTAGAAAAAAATCAAGTCTATATCGATGACATCGATATTATGGATTTATCAATAAAATCAGTGAGAAACGCAATCGGATATGTTCCACAGGATAATTTCTTATTTTCTGATACCATCATCAACAATATTGGTTTTGCACTAGAAAATCCAACAGAAGAAATGGTTACTGAATCTGCAAAGCTTTCAGATGTTTATGAAAATATTTCAGAATTTAAAGAAGGCTTTAACACAATGCTCGGTGAGCGTGGTGTTACGGTATCTGGTGGTCAAAAACAAAGAATATCGATTGCTCGTGCACTAGCTAAAAATCCAGAGGTCTTAATTCTTGATGATTCAGTTTCTGCTGTGGATACAAAAACAGAAGAAGCAATCATTAAAAATCTACATAGAATTAGAAAGGGTAAAACAACGATTTTCATCGCTCACCGTATATCAACAGTGAAAAAGATGGATAAAATTATTTTACTGGATCAGGGTCGTGTTGTAGCAATCGGCAATCACCAGCAGTTAATGAAGACTTCAGAACTCTATCAAGATATGGTGAAGCGTCAAACATTAGAAAACTTAGTTCAAGGAGGCATACAGCATGAAGGACTTTAAGGATAACACCCGTGAACGAAGTGATAAGGAAGTATTAAAGCGTCTTGTAGGCTATATGAAGCCTTATTGGGTAGAATTTTTAATTATTTTTGGTTTATTACTCATATCATTAGGCATTCAGCTTCTACCTCCATTTTTAATCGGTAGAACAGTCGATACCGTCAGTGATGGAACTTTAACCAACAATGAAAAAATAACCTACATGATTATATTGAGTGCATTCTTTATTGTCGCGCTAGCGATTGGGAACTTCATTCAATATATCCAAAATATTATGCTTCAAAAGGTAGGTCAGAAAACAGTAGTTACTTTAAGAAACGAAGTATTTAACCATATTGAAAATCTATCGATTGGCCAAATCAATCAAGTGCCTGTAGGGAAGCTTGTTACTAGAGTCACTAACGATACCAATACGATTAGCGATATGTATACCAATGTTGCAATCAATTTAGTTAGAAATTTAATGTATTTAGTAGCTATTTTAGTTGTGCTATTTATTATCAACGTGAAAATCACATTGTTTTTAATGCTGGTAGTTCCGCTTTTACTACTTGCAACCTATTTATTTAGAAAGTTTTCTAGAGCAAGCTATCGAAGAGTGCGTGCAAACGTATCCGAAGTCAATGCCTTTTTATCTGAAAACCTATCAGGGATGAAGGTCACCCAAATATTTAATCAAGAGGATAAAAAAAGAAAAGAATTTAGAGGTCATAGTCAAAAGCTTAGAAATAGTTATCTTCAAGAAATATTAGTATTTGGTATTTATCGCCCTATTGTCTATGCTTTATCGATGGTTGGCGCTGTTATCGCATTATATTTAGGCTATCAAGAGGTTATGGCTGGCATTCTAACAGCAGGGATATTATTTACCTACTATATGTATGTTGGAGATTTCTTTGAGCCAGTTCAGCAGTTAGCTGAACAGTTTAATACCCTTCAAAATGCATTTGCAAGTGCTGAAAAAGTCTTTGATGTCTTAGATACTAAGCCAGACATTATTGATCATGAGGGTGCTGTAGAGCTTGAAAAGTTTACTGGTTCTATCGAATTTAGGGATGTATGGTTTTCATATCTTCCAGATGAATGGGTCTTAAGAGGCGTATCATTTAAGGTAAAACCAGGAGATACGGTCGCCTTTGTCGGTGCTACCGGATCTGGTAAGACGACAATCCTAGGCTTAATCGTTAGAAACTATGAAATTCAAAGGGGTCAAATCTTAATTGATGGTATCGATATTCATCAAATTAAACGTTCAAGCTTGAGAAAGCACATTGGACAAATGCTTCAAGATGTATTTTTATTTAGTGGAACCATTGAAGAAAATATCACACTGCGTGATGAATCAATCACTAAGGAAGAAGTCATTCATGCATCAGAATATGTTGGTGCGAATACATTTATTGATAAGCTTCCAGAGGGATATAACCACGTTGTTTTAGAAAGAGGAAATAACTTTTCTAGTGGACAGCGTCAGTTAATTTCATTTGCAAGAGCACTTGTTTATAAGCCAAGCTTAATGATTTTAGATGAAGCTACCGCGAATATTGATAGTGAAACTGAAGAACTCATTCAAGAATCATTAGAAAAAATGATGAATATTTCAACGATGCTCATCGTTGCCCATAGACTTTCTACCATACAGCAT
>JAUSOA010000290.1 GCA_030656435.1 Acholeplasmataceae bacterium
AGGACTTAGTTTTAAAGCAACTCCTCAATAAAGAACTTGTTTGGTTTGGTGCAGATGTAACAAGATATGGTGATCGAGTCGCAGGTATTTGGGATGATGAGTCCTATGATTTCGAAAAAATGCTTGAAATGAATCTATTCATGACCAAAGAAGATGAACTCGATTATAGTCAGAGTTCAATGAATCACGCAATGGTTATAACTGCAGTGAATATGTCAGAAGGTAAACCAAATCGCTGGAAAATTGAAAATAGTTGGGGCGATACAAATGGAGTAAAAGGCTACTATCTAGCTTCAGATACATGGTTTGACCGCTATGTGTATCAAGCAGTCATCCACCAGAAATACTTAACAGAAGAAATGCGTAAAGCATGGAAAAAGGATCCAAAGATTTTAAAACCTTGGGATCCAATGGGTTCACTTGCAAAATAGTTAATTTAAAGAGCTTCGGCTCTTTTTTTTATGTGCTTGATTTGATATAATAGGTGAGCCGGGACGTGGCGCAGCTTGGTAGCGCACTTGCATGGGGTGCAAGGGGTCGCAAGTTCAAATCTTGTCGTCCCGACCAGTTAAAAATAAAAAGCGATTGCTCGCTTTTTTTGTTATTCGGAAGTTAGTGATACATAATCTGAAGTTAGTGTAATGGATAAATTTCCGTTTCTTACTCTAAGTTCATCTAAGAAAGCCTTTTGATCAATATGATTTTTAACCTTGATTAAGTAGGTGAGTTCAAACATCGTTCCAAAGTCTGTTGTTTTTACTCTTTGGAGTTGATAGCTATGAACATAGACCTTGAATACTTCATCAAACACATTAGAATAGTTTAAATTTTCGGGTATAACAATCTTTAACTTCGCATTGTTGTCATGATCCTTATCCAGACTAAATGCATTTAGAAGCAGTAAAATGATTGCTATAAAGCCTGTGATGAGAAGTGCGTAGCTGACATACCCTAATGCAGCAGCGAGACCAATACCAACAGAACTTAAAATATAGGTGATATCTCTTGAATCTGCAATTGCAGTTCTAAATCTAACGAGTGTAAATACACCAGCTAAACTGAATGCTCTTGCTAAATTGTTAGCAACTAGCATAATGATAATTGATATAACAAGTGGCATCAAAAGTAGAGTTATACTAAATGAGCGATCATAGACAGTTTTTCGATGCGTGTATGCATAGACAAGGCTCATGACACCACCAAGCAAGGTAGCAATAATTAAAACAAGCAGTATTTTTTCAAATGAAAGCTCAGACATCTCAATAGTGATATAGAATGTAGTCATCGGTAGTTCCTCCTAGTAAATAATGTTGATAGGCTTTTCCATATTTTGAAAAGCTTTGACTGTATAATTCGAATTCAGATAATTTTCTTGCAAGCCATAATGGGAAGTTATCTTCGCTTTTTACTTCCATTAAATATAAATCCTTAGATGATAGAATTGGGTTACCATCATTAGAATTGAAACTAATATTTTGATTTCTAAATAATATTTGATGATCGAAGGTAATGCGAAGCTCATCTGTTTTCGACATGTATGCAATACGGTCGTATCGGATATATGCACCAGGTTTAGCCTTATGAATTTTGATGAAATAATCAATTTCATTCATAATTTGATTATCAATATAGGCTTCAAAAGTGGGTTTAACTCCGGATTCCATATAGTCCTTGGCCACTTTATAGGTCATTGTGACTCGTCTTTTGTTGATCCGTCCTTCAAATTTCTTCTTTATTTCTAGAAAAACCAGATCATCATCTAAAAGAGGGTATGTATAAGTTCTTAAACGGAGCTTATCTTTAAATGTCGGCTTTTGAATTGAATTGCGGATGATGGAAAAATCATTTGTATCGTAATAAATATTATAGATTGTATAGGCTTTTCCGTCTTCTGAGTATGGATCACTTATTAAATGCTCACTGATAAATGAGATCAGTTCATTTTTTTGTTTGGTGGTGATGATATATTTACGCTCATAGCGATTGAAAATTGGTTTAATCATTTTTAATCTCTCCCACCTTATGTTAACTCTAAACGATGTGACCTACATATGAATCCCATATATTATACCATTTTTTTGTGTATTTTGTTTTCATAATATTAGGAAACATTGAAGAAATAAGTTACATTTTATTTACATAAGATGAAAAATAAGTAATAAAAATTGAAGTTCTTGTATCACAATATGAAATCATGGGAAAATGAGAAAATAATTATTTTTGGTATTAGACAAATACAATTTAAAATGGTAAAATAATTATCGCGACATGAAGTGCACCCGTAGCTCAGTTGGATTAGAGCGTAACCCTCCGAAGGTTAAGGTCGCATGTTCGATTCATGTCGGGTGCACCATTACATGGAGGAATACTCAAGTGGCTGAAGAGGCAGGCTTGGAAAGCATGTAGGCTGTCA
>JAUSOA010000291.1 GCA_030656435.1 Acholeplasmataceae bacterium
CCGACTAAATGGTCCTGTCCAAAAACATCTTCAAATTTAAGAGGTCTCATACGATATGCTAATGGCTTCATTTCATCACCTATATAAATTATAGCACACTTGCTAAAAACATTAAAATGAGTTAAAATAAGAGGGTTAAGAAAGTCTTTTTTTTAATTAAAAAGACGATACGGAGGAATATAAAAATGGATTTAAAGAAATATATTGCAGATGTACCCGATTTTCCAAAAAAAGGTATTTTGTTTAGAGATATTACACCACTGATGCAAAATGGAAAAGCATATGCTTATGCGACTGAACAGTTTGTTAATTTTGCTAAGGAAAAGGGTGCTACACTTATTGTAGGACCTGAAGCTAGAGGATTTATCTTCGGATGCCCTGTTGCAGCAAATTTATCGATTGGGTTTGCTCCAGTTAGAAAACCTGGAAAGCTTCCAAGAGAGTATGTATCCATATCCTACGATTTAGAATATGGTTCAAATGAATTATGCATGCACGCTGATGCAGTTAAAAAGGGTGACAAGGTTTTAATTGTTGACGATTTACTTGCAACAGGTGGAACTATTGATGCAACCATCAAACTTGTTGAGAAATTAGGAGCTGAAGTTGTAGGACTTGCATTTTTAATCGAACTTGCAGATCTTCATGGTAGAGATAAATTAAATAATTATGATATATTAACATTAATTACATATTAGTAAAAAGGAGTTATTATGGTCACTGATCCGCTTTTTAAGTCATTAGTAGAAGCCTTTGATTCATACATCAAAAGAGAATCCGACATCAAGCTTATTGAAAAGGCTTATTTTTTGGCTAAGGAAAGACATCAGGGTCAAATGCGTAAAAGTGGTGAACCATATATCACGCATCCTATCGCAGTTGCTAAGATATTAGCAGACCTTAGAGGGGGTCCAGCGACCTTAATTGCAGCTTTACTACATGACACGGTAGAAGATACCAGTTTAACCTTAAAAGAGGTAGAAACTACTTTTGGCACCGATATAGCAGCACTTGTAGATGGTGTCACAAAGATTGGTAAGCTATCATTCAATCAAAAAGCTTCTCAGGCTGATAATCATCAAAAAATGCTCATTGCGATGGCAAAGGACATTAGAGTCGTCCTAATTAAAATTGCAGATAGACTTCATAATGTAAGAACATTGGATTCGATGACTCCTGAAAAACAATATAAAATAGCAACCGAAACATTAGAAATTTATGCACCACTAGCACACCGTCTTGGTATTTTTAGAATTAAGGCAGAATTAGAAGACCGTTCGTTGCGTTATACGGATCCACCGATGTATTACCGGGTTTCCAATATGATTCAATTGAAAAAAGCAGAAAGAGATGCTTCAATTGAGCATGTCATTGAATATATTAAATCACTATTTACAGATAGCGAACTTCATGATTTTGAAATCAAAGGACGCATCAAAAATATTTTTAGTATTTATAAAAAGATGGTTAAGGATAACCGAGCATTCGAAGATATTTATGATCTTTTAGCTGTGCGTATCATCGTTGACCGTATTGAAACTTGCTATCAGGCTTTAGGTATTATACACGCCAATTTCACTCCCATCCCAAGACGCTT
>JAUSOA010000292.1 GCA_030656435.1 Acholeplasmataceae bacterium
TAAAATTATATATGCTGTACCACCGTTGATTAGATTGACATATCTCGGCATTTCCAATGTAAATAAGGAAGTTGTTGAAGCTGGTATTGCATTTGGATCAACTCAGATGCAAATGCTTAGAAAAATAGAATTACCACAAGCAATGCCAACAATTATGACAGGTGTAAATCAAACCACAATGATGGCGATGGCAATGGTTGTTATCTCATCCATGATTGGTGCTGAAGGTATTGGTTCTGAAGTTCTTTTAGCGATGCGTCGTCTAGAAGTTGGTAGAGGATTCCAAGCTGGATTAGCAATTGTGTTTTTAGCAATAATCTTAGATCGTGTTTTACAAGGTATTGTTAAAAAACTAGAAACAAAGGAGTGATGCAAAATGGCAAGTATAACAATTAAAGACTTAACAATGATATTTGGCAATCCAAAAGGTATTAGTGAAGCATTTTTAATGATTGAAGAAAACAAAACACCTCAAGAGATATTAAAAGAAACCAACGCGACAGTAGCTCTCAATAATGTTTCTTTAGAGATAAACGATTCAGAATTGTTCGTTATTGTTGGTTTGAGTGGGAGTGGGAAAAGCACTTTGATTCGATGCTTGAATCTCTTAAATAAACCAACAAAAGGTGAAGTGTTCATCGATGATTTAAATATTGTAAATCTTGAAGACAAAGATCTAAGAGAATTGAGACGTAAACGAATATCCATGGTTTTTCAAAACTTTGGACTCATAAGTCACCGTAGTGTATTGAAAAATGTTGAGTACGGATTAGAGATTCAAAATATGGATAAAATCAAAAGAAGAGAAAAAGCAATGGAAGCTATTCAAATCGTTGGACTTAATGGTTGGGAAAATAAAAAACCACATGAACTGAGTGGCGGTATGAAGCAACGTGTTGGTCTTGCGAGAGCAATAGCAACTGAACCAGAAATACTACTTATGGATGAACCATATAGTGCATTAGACCCATTGATTCGTAGAGAGATGCAAAATGAATTGCTGAATCTAGAAGATTATATCAATCGAACAATCGTATTTATTACACATGATATGAATGAAGCATTCAAGATGGGGGATCGAATTGCATTGATGAAGGATGGGGAGATTGTCCAAGTCGGTACCGCAAGCGAGTTTTTCAAAAACCCAGCAAGTAACTACGTCAAGGATTTTATTGCAGATGTGGATAAATCTCAAATATTAAAAGCTCGAGCAATCCTAGCTAAACCAACCTTACTAGCTAAACTTACTGATAAAAGAGTGGATTTAATAGAGAAAATGGAAAATAAAGAACTAACTTACTGCTATGTAGTTGATGAAACAAATCTTTTTAAAGGTTATGTGACTTTAGATAAGTTAAAGAAATCTAGACGCATTACTATTGAAGCATTGGTTATAGAAGAAGAACCTGTTTTAAGAAACACATACATTAAGGAACTATGGAAAAAACTAGATGGTTCTAATTATAGTGTTCCAATTGTTGATTCAAGAGGAAAATTTAAAGGAATCGTTTCAAATGAAGATATTATATCCGCTTTAGCTTAGGCTAAGCGGTTTTTTTGTTTTTGTGTAAAAAACCAACTAAAATAAGAAAAACCCTATCCAATGGGGGGAAGGGATAGGGTTTAAATACGATTCTATCTAGCTTTTATAATAGATAGAAAGTATTCATGAATGTAGGTGCTATCTGTAAGTTCCGGATGGAATGCAGTAGCAAGTTGATTACCTTCTTTAGCAGCAACTATTCTATCATTAACAATAGATAGTATTTCTACATTAGAACCAACCTTTGATATATAAGGCGCTCTAATAAAGGTCATCGGTATTTCGGTATCACCAAATAAAGCATTTGTGAAAAAGCTACCTAACTGTCTTCCATAAGCATTTCTTTCCACTTCAATATCCATGGTTTGAAAATGTATATGTGAATCATTCGTAAGCTTTTTAGCAAGTAAAATCATACCAGCACAGGTTCCTAAAACAGGAAGTCCTTCCTGTATTAAATCCTGTAGTGGTTTAAACAATTCCAAGTCATGGAGTAGCTTACCCATAGTTGTCGATTCACCACCAGGTAGGATTAAACCATCCATACCTTTTTTTAAATCCTTTAATTGTCTAATCTCAAAGGTTTTTACACCAAGTCTCTCTAATATATAATGATGTTCAATGAAAGCTCCTTGAACTGCGAGGATGCCAATATTAATCATTATTTGCCTCGTTCAGCCATTAAGAGTTCAATTTCAGATTCGTTGATACCGACCATAGCTTCGCCTAGGTCTTCAGAGATTTCAGCTAAAATCTTTGGATCATTGAAATTAGTTACAGCCTTAACAATCGCTTCAGCACGCTTTGCAGGGTTACCTGACTTGAATATGCCTGAGCCAACGAAAACACCTTCTGCGCCTAACTGCATCATTAATGCAGCATCTGCAGGGGTAGCGATACCACCAGCTGCAAAATTTACAACAGGAAGCTTTCCATGTTCATGGACATAACGAATTAAATCAAGAGAAACACCCAACTGTTTTTGCAAAACAAAGAGTTCATCATCGTGCATCGCTTGAATGGTTCTAATCTCTTTTTGAATCGCACGCATATGTCTTACCGCTTGGATTACATCACCTGTACCAGGTTCACCCTTGGTTCTAATCATTGCTGCACCTTCAGAGATTCTACGTAATGCTTCACCTAAATCCTTAGCTCCACAGACAAAAGGAACACTAAATTTAGTTTTATCAATATGATGAACATCATCAGCAGGAGATAACACTTCACTTTCATCGATATAATCAATTTCTACAGCTTCTAAGATTTGAGCTTCAACAAAATGTCCGATTCTGACTTTCGCCATGACGGGGATGGATACAGCAGCTTGAATTTCTTTAATCATCTTAGGATCACTCATACGTGAAACACCACCAACAGCACGAATATCTGCAGGTATTCTTTCAAGAGCCATCACAGCAACCGCACCAGCTGCTTCAGCAATTCTTGCTTGAGCAGGATTGGATACATCCATGATTACTCCGCCCTTAAGCATTTGAGCGAGTTCCTTATTTAATTTATATCTTTGATTTTGCATCATATGTGCCTCCTTGAATTCTTTTCATGAATAGTATATACTTATAACTGGTATAGGTAAATATTCAGATTAGATGAAAATAAGCATACCAGATGGATGATGATATGGAAAAAGGGAAAAAGCCGATTTATGTAGAGCTCTATGAACAATTTAAAAAAATGATTGTAGAAGGTAAATATGAGGAAAATCAAAAATTACCTTCAAAGAGAAAGCTTTCTGCTGATTTGAAAATCAGTCCTGTAACTGTAGAAGCAGCCTATCAGCAACTGATTGCTGAAGGCTATGTATACGCAATTGAAAAGAGTGGTTACTTCGTCTCTAAGAGAGTTGAGGTTATTTTAGGTTCTAAGGAAACAAAAATAAACATTGAAAAGAAAGAAGTTGAAGAAAAGCCTAAGTATCTTTATGAATTTAACACAAATGTCGTAGACACATCATTATTTCCTAATGCTACCTGGGCAAAGCTATCTAGAGAGGTTTTATCTGAAAATCATCACGAAATGCTCAATATCACAAACCCTGAAGGAATGGTTGAGCTAAGACGTGAAATAGCAAGATATTTAGAGTTATATAGAGGAATGCAGGTAGATCCAGCACAAATTATTATTGGATCCGGTAGCTCATCCTTAATTAGTCTTTTAGTTGAGATTATTGGAAGAAAATCTCATTACGCGATGGAAAATCCAGGGTATTCAAAAATATATCATTTATTTCGTGGAAATGACGTTCATTTATCCTTAATCGAATTAGATGAAATGGGAATAGATATCAATCACTTGATTTCATCTAATGCAAATATCGTACATATCACACCATCACATCAATTTCCTACAGGAATTGTAATGCCAATTCAAAGAAGAAATGAATTATTAAACTGGGCAAATAAAAAGGAAGATCGTTTTATTATTGAAGATGATTATGATTCTGAATTTAGATTTCAAGGGAAACCCATCCCCGCACTACAAGGACTTGATTATAATGAAAAGGTGATTTATATGAATACATTCACTAAAACATTAGCCCCATCCTTTCGTATGGGGTATATGGTACTACCGAGAAAGCTTTTATCTATTTATAATCAGATTAAGGGATATCATGGGTGTACAGTTCCAAACTTTGAGCAATATATTATGTATAAGTTCATGAAGGGTGGGTATTTTGAAAGACATGTAAATAGAATGAAGAATTATTATCGCCAAAAGATAGAGCTCATTATGAAAATTGTCGAAAAATATCCTAAAATTCAATTGAAGGGATATGAGTCTGGACTTCATTTTCTAATGGAAATTGATTCGAAACTATCAGAAGGAGAAATGATTGATGCAGCAATGAAAAACAAGATTAGAGTTTCTGGGTTATCTTCTTATTATCAAGGAGACTCTAATCATTTAAGTAAAGCATTAGTGATTGGATATTCAGGGATTGAGTTAGTAAAACTAAATCATGCGATGAATTTACTGATTCAAAGTGTTTTAGAAAAATAAAAATAAGCACATTACAGATAATTTATTTGTTTAATAGGCCACATATGCCCTGTTTTTCTTATACTTTTGAGAGTAAAATGAAATCATCAAGATATAAATAAGCGATGGGGAATATTTGATGTCAAAGAAAAGACATATAAAACTTTGATCTATTATGAACACGAAATGGTGTAAATTCAGTGACACCACTTTACAAATTGGATGTGGTTAACTTATTGTGGGGGTATGAAAATTAAACTATTGGAAATTAAGGAATTATCGAAGCTTTACGAATCTAGTAATCGTGTTAATGTACAAGCACTAAATTCTATTTCTGTAGATTTTGAATCAACAGGTAGAGTTTTTATTGTTGGCAAAAACAGTAGTGGCAAATCAACTTTATTGAATTTAGTAGGTGCAATGGATAAACCAACATCTGACAGTATTATTGTTGATGGCAAAAATATAAATAAGCAAAAAAGTTCATTTTTAGGAATCCTTAAGTATTTTAAGTTAATAATTCATAAACAATTTTTAATGATGCTACTGATTATTGGGTTGTTCAGTGTAGTTTTCACTATTTTCGGTAGTTTTTATGCCCTATATAAGTATGACTCGCATGATGCACTAGTAGCATCACTAGAAGAAAACGCAGAGTATGTTATTCCAGTAACAGAGTATGTTCATACTGCGAGATTTATTGATGATGAGCTAATATATTTCGGAGTTTTTCCAGTACAAAGAGGTCCGTTTACCGAAATCAGAGAACGCTTGAGTCATGTTGTAGCTAATAGAGCAATCATATTAGAGTCCTACTATATGCAGAAGAATTTTCAAGATTTTCTTGACTACCATATAAGTATTGCTCCACCGTATAGTTTTTCTCCATACACTTCTACAAGTTTTACAGATGCTATTATCATTCATGACTTTAGCCAATTTCATTTAACTTTATTGCATGGTAGAACACCAGTTGAACCAAATGAAGTATTGATATATGATTATATGGCACATAATTTACTAAGTACAGATGTAATAGAGTTTTTAGATATGGAAGACTTAATTGACTATACTTTGATTGATAAAGATACACAGCTTGAATTAAAAATATCCGGGATTATAAAATCTAATTATGAAAAGTATGCATATACACTGGATGGAAATTACAATGACTATCCTTTTGAAACTAAATATTTGGCAAGACTACAGTCCATTTATGCATTGCCTGAATTCCTTGAAAAGTTAAAACTTGATGATTCATATTTTTCATTTAATGAGATAACGTTTAAGAGCAATGTTAGCAATAACATTGATGAAGTAAATAATTACAATAAGTTTAGAATGATCAATAATTTGGAGTCTTATGAATTTATTGGTTCAATATTTGATTATGAATCAGGAATTGTATTATCGAAGCATCAGTTAGCTCGAATTATTAATGTTGATCCAAGTGAAATTGATGCTAACTTAGTGGATTCATATGTCTTTGAAGGTGTTTTCAGGTACTTGTGGATTGATGAAAGTACAGACAAGACCTCGAGGGCGACTGTGGTTGTACCAATCATTGGTGTATATGATAGTGATGCGTTTAATCCGAATGTTATTGATTTTTTACATGGACAGGACACAGATCACTTTAAACTCAATGGAACAACTCGAATGAACTATTTAATGTTAGGAACAAACTGGATAGAAAACTCAAAATTATTAAATGACATAAAATTACCATATCTACCATATTCGTTTTTTATTGAGAATCCAGAATATGAAGAATATGGGTTTACTGAGTATACATCATATTCAATAATTATTGAGGAAGCAAGTGGATATGTGAAGTCAATTAAAAATTACGGTCAAAGTTATATATATCTAGCGTTTGGTTTATTAATTCTATCTCTTGTTGCCTATGTGCAAAGCTATAACAAAAAGCATTCTTATAAGATAGCTGTTATGTCTATGCAAGGTGCTAATTATATCCATATTACAATTGTTATCGCAATTCATCTTCTTATCTTGATAACTATTGCATTTTTACTTTCAATCTTCCCAATCTTATCAAGAATTAGAGTGTTTAATAATGATTTAGCAAAAAATCTTCATTATGACGTTTTTTTCTTTTCGATGAATATTATAGATTTTTTGATTATCTATGGAGTTTCCATTATAGTTTTATTCGTGGGAATCATATTTACATTTTTACATTTCCGAAATAAGCAACCGATTAAAATGATGAAAGAGATCTTATGAGTAAAATGGGAAATATTAATTTTGACTTGTGCACAAAACAAATGAATTCATTTGGCTAAAACATGCAAGAAACATGGTTTTATTTTAATTGTATTCAATCCTTTCTTTGTAGCAGAAGAGAGGATTTTCAGTTATCTTCCAATACTGTATTGCATGCTTATAAGATCTTTATTTCAATGATACATACCTTAATCTTTTTTCATGGCTACATATGATTATTTTTCTTATATAAGCCTTCTTTTAAATTTGGAGTTATCATACCTATCCCTTGATGAAGCCTTTGTTTATTGTAATAGTCAATATAATTGATGATAACTGATTTATATGATTGTATGGTTGAGAATGGATATTTAGGATAAACGGCTTCCTTTTTAAAATGAGAAAAAAATGATTCCACTACTGCATTGTCATAAGGATAACCTGCCGCACTGTATGAAAGTAGTACCTCGTTATTTTGAAGATATGTTCTAAATGCTTTTGATGTATATTGAACACCTCGATCACTATGAAAAATCATAGGATGTGTTTTTCTATTGGTAACAGCACTTTTGTATGTATTAAGTGTAAATCTTGTATTATTCACTTTGGATAACTCATAAGAAATCACTTTGCGAGAAAAAAGATCAATGATGACACAAAGATATACGGGTTTATAGTTGATTTTGATTTCTGTCGTATCACTTACCCATACTCTATTTGGGATTGTTTGATTAAAGTCTTGTTTTAAAATATTTTTGTACCTAATAGATGTTCTTGGACGTCTATATTTCTTAGTGAATTTATTTTTTGCAAATTGAATACCAAGTTCAGTCATTAAGAATCTAATCTTTTTCTCACTTACAGTCATGTTCTGATCTTGTAGAAGAACTTTAATTTTTGAAGCACTAGCTATTTTTTTGTGGTGATAATAAATTTCAGAAATTTGTTTCTTTAATAGATTATCCCTTTCTAGCTGGGGTGTTGTCTGATGATTAATATAGTTATAATATGTTGATCTGTTAACATCAAACAACTCACACAGTAGTTTGATGTTGTAAGTTTTACAATTATGAGCAATCAAGGATATCCTTTCTTCAATATTCATGGAATTGGTTATAGAATAAGTTTTGAACAATTGAAGTAGCAAATCGTACTTCACTTTTTCAATGACTTTTGTTTGTATTGTCTTTGCGGGATTAATATCAATTGTTTTAACCCAATGATAAACAGTCGATTGGCTCAAGTTAAAAAGTTCACATAACTCGGTAATTTTTGAACCTTCTTGGATTCTTTGAATTATCTCATTTTTAAAATCAATGGAATGATGTTTTTTAAGTGTAGAAATCTTTTTTGTTTCACTGATCCACAAATAGATAATACTTCGACTAATATTGTAACGCTTTGATAATAATTCAACTTTCTCTCCTTTTTGATAAAGCAAGATAATTTTATCCTTTTGCTGACTTGTTTTCCTTTTTTTCATTTTATTTCACCTCATCTCATTATATTGTTTGAAAATAAAATTGAGGCGGAAAAAACAAAAACAGCTCGAATTCCAATATTCCAATAATAGTGTCCAAGATTGAGAAAGCAAGTAAAATGGCTTCTTTAAGGCATTAAAATATT
The DNA here is from genome assembly GCA_030656435.1 of Acholeplasmataceae bacterium. GTDB lineage: Bacteria > Bacillota_I > Bacilli_A > Acholeplasmatales > Acholeplasmataceae > Peloplasma. Next base: position 8,396 of record JAUSOA010000292.1, read on the forward strand.
TTTATGTGTGTTCTTTGAGAAATATTTGTCTAATTATTAATTGAGTGTTGACAGGAAAAACTCAGAAATATTGAATAAAAGACCCAAAATACACGATTTTTGTTATAAAAGACGGTTGGATTATTATACAAATAAAATTGGAAAATTGGACCTTAGTTGAAAATGTAGCTTGCGTTTAAACTTGGATTGAGGTTTATTGCCAAACTAAGTTGCTCTTTGAGCGGAAGCACAATAAGAATCGCGCAAATTAATGATTCAAAAATAAAACTTATATGATAAGATGAGGGTAG
>JAUSOA010000027.1 GCA_030656435.1 Acholeplasmataceae bacterium
ATGATAGGATAAGGAGATACCAAATTTACAATTCATTTCTTTAATGATTGCCATAATAAAAAAACCTACTTTCTAAGTGTGCGATAAATCGTCACACTAATGAGATCTGGTGAACCGAGATTCAGTCCAGAATTAATATACATAGCTGCAAAGTTTCCATAAAACGAGTGCACAAAATCTGCTAAAGAAATCGCCGCATCTCCCTGGCCAGTGACCGTTGTCACACTTTTTCCATAAGCAACCCATTGCTGTGTGTCAGCGAGTCCTGTCGCAAATGTTGGAGATATTTCAAAGTCAATTACTTTTGTGATTCCACTAGTTAATGTCACTCCTGCAGAGTAAGCATCCTGGATATAGAACACTGTTGTATTTCTTGCTGATGTTTTAGAGACAGTTCCAGCCACATCATTTGAATAAACTGAGAGGTATGAACCAGGTAAATTTGTTAATGAAGATGTCCGGTAATAAAAATATGTTGTAGAAGTATCTGAAGATATGCCTTGAGTGGACGATATAATGTGAACTTTGTAAATATAGTCCGGATCAAAAGCATAACTCAAACTATGGGTATATGTGACACCTTCATAATGATAAACAAGTTCTAACTCACCGCCTACCTTAACGACAGACGTTGAATTTCTCGCGTACAAGCAATTATTATTGTAATCGAAAGCTAATTCCCCCAGATACTGCAGGTTTGATGTCGTGGGCTTTGTTGTGCCTCGTTTAACTCTGATGGTTGCCACTAGTACGTTCCACCATCAATGATTGATGATGGTTGCAATACTTTTGAAGTATCAATACCTAATGAATATTTGACTACACTAGGAGTATAGTTTGTATCAACATATTGATAAATCTTGATAGCATCTGAAATAACTGCAGCATCGAACAATGCTTGAGTTGCTAACACTTCTGCACCTGAGCAGTCCCACAGTCTCGTATTTAGTACATTCGCCAAAATGGATAATTGCGTTCCGGTAAGATGAAGATTACTTGATACGTGCGTATCATAAGTGGTTGTTGGAACACCACCAAGACCAGCAAGTGTAATCGTCACTGTTCCAGTTGAACCATTAACACTAGAGACAGAATCAGTTGGAGTTAAGAGTTCTTGCCAGTTTGCAAGTGTTGCATATCCTGTTGTTTTTAAGATGAACGTTTTATTTAAGTCAGTTCGAACAGCCACATCGCCTTCTTGCGCAGTGGTTAATGCAAGCATAGCTGTTTGACTGGCCACAACGAAAGTATTCGTTAGAGCCACTTTTGGAATGACTGAATCCGCAAGTTTGCCACTTGAGTCCAGAATCGGAATATTTCCATTTCCGGTTCCAGTATTTTTTGTTGCTGCAGTTCCTAATCCTAACGCAGTTATCTTAGTATCAATTTGGGTATCGACTTTTGCGATTGCAGGAATTTTTAAATAATCTGAATCAGCAAGTGGTGTTCCAACACTTCCGACTTTATCTGCCTTCGCAATATATAAATGCTCGCCATTAAAATCTACTTGCGGTTCTCCTGCTTTGATTGTGCCTACCGTTCCAATCAGTGGTCCGGTTCCTGCGGTTGTTCTTCTTTTTATTTGTATTGTTGCCATTTTTAATATTCTCCTTTATTTTTTTAGAAATACAGATGTAATTTTATGAAGGGTGTTCCCACATGATAAAGTAACTACTCCACCAACGTAAGTGACACCAAGCGAATAATCCGCACCGCCATACCTATAGCTGATGGATGTATTTGATCCAATGAATATGAAAACTGCCTGTCCAGGGAAAGTCACTACCGTTGTGTTTCCAATGGTAACGAACACTAATGATTCTCCGA
>JAUSOA010000293.1 GCA_030656435.1 Acholeplasmataceae bacterium
CAAATGGTTTCTATCTTATGAATTGCTTCTTCTAATTGATAATCATAGATATGCTTATACTGATTTTTTCTATAGTCTTGCATCTTCATGTATTGAATTAGATTAAAGATATTTGTTTTCTTTAAAGCGGATATTGGAAGAATGGTTGTATCTAGTCTTTCCTCTAATGTCTTTAAATCGATTTTGATCCCTCTTTTATCTGCAATATCCATCATGTTCAATGCAATCATCACCGGAATGTTTAGTTCTAATAGTTGTGTTGTTAAATATAGGCTTCTTTCCATTGAGGTTGAATCGATAATATTTAAGATTAAATCTACCTTTTCTTCAAAAAGGAATGTTCTAGAAATATTTTCTTCGAGTGTATAGGGTGATAAAGAATAAATACCAGGTAAATCGATAATCTCAAAGTTGGTACCACGAATGATCCCTACTTTTCTTTCGATGGTAACTCCTGGCCAATTGCCAACCTTTTGATTGGTACCAGTGAGTAGATTAAATAAAGTCGTTTTTCCTGAATTCTGATTTCCAACTAAGGCTACTCTCATGAGATCACCTCGACATCAATCATCGCTAGATCTTTTTTTCTTAAGCAAAGCTCATAGCCACGTAATTCAATATCTACAGGATCACCAAGTGGTGCAATTTTCTTAATTTTAATTTGCACACCTTCTGTAATCCCCATATCAAGTAAACGTCTTCTTAAGGCTTTATCTATGGTATTCAAAAAAACGACCTTAGCCTTCTGTCCTTTTCTTAACTTTGAAAGAACAGTTTGATCACCTGTTCCGAATTTTTCTTTTATGTTTTTCATCTACAAAAACTCCTTATCATCGCGTTATGTCAGTTTCATTATATAAGTTTTATGAAATAAGTCAAACAAAGCTATAAGAGATTATGATTAGTGTTATAAATAAGAAAAACAAGCCGAAGCTTGTTTTAAACATAAGCACTTTTATTTTGTTTTCCTAGACTTTTCTCTTTATACATTTTTCGATCAAGTTTATCGAAAAACTCATAAAATGATTCGTGATATTTGGGATTATAAACGCCATATCCCATAGATAAATCCATCGGTAAAAGATTGGGTTTTTTATGGTTATAAATCTTAATATTCTCATTGATTCGATTGACGGTTTCAAAAAGTATTCCCTCATTGTCAGTTTCTAAAATTACACAGAACTCGTCACCACCAATTCTCGCAACAAAATCTTCTTTTCGAACACTTCTCTTGAGGATTGAACCTAAATCAACAAGTGCTAAATCACCTACTTGATGACTATGTTCATCATTGATTAATTTAAAATCATCAATATCAATCATAATTGCACAAATATTTTTCTTTGTAATTTTTGAATTTGATAAATAATTAACCTGTTTATCAAACTCTCTTCTATTGAATAATCCAGTTAAAGGATCCGTATTCGTGATTCTAGATTGTATATTAATATAAATAATAATGACAGATACCGTCATCGATGGCCATAGCAATGTGAATTCAGGATTAACAAATTGCATCATGGATGCTACCATAGGTGGAAATGGAAACATAATTAATGCAAGAATATCTGTTTTGCTTAGTACTTGTTTGTGATAAAAGACATAAAATAGAGAGAAAATCAAAACGATGTAACTTAGAATTAAAATGATATTGTAATACGCTCCTCTTTGGTACTGACCAAAAGAATCTAATGTGAATACGAAGTTCTGACCAAATAGGCTAAGAATGACAAATAAGAGGTTAACTGCTATCAGCGGAGATAAAAGAATTAATAGTTTTTTTCTATGCTCGTTACTATCATAGATATGATAATTTATATAGAGCATCCATGCAGATATGATGATTGGTATGAGTAGAAAATAAACAGCTATGGAAAATACATAAATGGACTGTCCTATACCAGAACCTACACCTTCAAAGATGTTATTGATTATCTCTACAACAAGTATTGAAATATTAAGAATGATTAAAGCAAAAAAATATCGATTTTTAACATAAATCGAACGAACTTGCTTGTTAAAACTAAAAAATATAATGGTTAAAATAACGATTGCGATGATGTTGGTCTGGTTATGAATAATCATATGCAATATTCCCTTTGTAAACTTTATATAAAGATAATAGCATATAATTTGTATAAATTGTAATTTATTAATAATTATTTAATAATTAAAACTGTGTTCAAGATAAATGTTGATTTAGTATAAATAAATTGTCTAAAATTAAATAGTTTGGTAGAATATTAGTGCCAAACGAGAACTAGTCATACAATCAAAGCCTTTTT
>JAUSOA010000294.1 GCA_030656435.1 Acholeplasmataceae bacterium
CAAAAAAATGTCAAACAAACACAACAACAATCAAACAATAAACAAATCCGTAGAGAAAAGTAATTTGTTAGATTTGAGTTTTATAGATACTGCAGAGAAATATTCTGTAGAGTTCTTTAACGTTGAAAATACTGTATCGTCAGTTTTTGTTAAAGAATTGAGAAATAAATTGAATATGTCACAAGTTTTTTTTGCTAAAGTGCTTGGTGTTTCTAACAAAACAATTGAAAAATGGGAACAGGGAAAGAACCCTATTACTGGTACAGCAGCTAGATTGTTGCTTTCTATAAGCATGAATCCAGAATTAATAAAAAACTTCTATCGTGAAACTTGGGTTACATCAACTAATGAAAATACAGTTGTTAGAAATGTTTATTCTACCAATAATCTTAGTTTTTTTGTTGCAGAAGGTAATCTTAATGAAAGTAATCCAGAAGAAGTAAAAAAAGAAGATCAAAAGCAATGAAACTCATTGCAGGAACATAGGTGATTAAAAATGATTCCAGTATATGATTTTATTTCATTTAATGTTAAAAGTTTTGTATTTCATAGAGATAATAATGGTAGTCCCGAGTCTTTTTCTGTAAAAATATCGAATCATGACTTTGATCCGATAAAGCAAACATATACGCTGAATATTGATTTCGATATTTCTTTTGCAAAAAATCCAACTTCTAAACTTAACATTATCGCATATTTCAAGATAAATGATTTAGATTGGATGTCTTCAATACATGAAAACCAACTTGATTCAACGCTTTTTGCCTCAGTTTTTCCGTTCATTAGAAATTATGTCATTCAATTAACTAACGACAGTAGAGGAGTTATCACTATACCTATTATCGATCTTAGATTTAGTGATTTGAACAAAGGTATAACGTTCAATTCTACAAGACATTAACAATTTAGCCCACAAATAGAGTATGATTTATGTACTCTTTTTTTGTAGAATAAGGCTTACAAATGACTATTTGTCAATACGATAGTGATGCGATTCGTGATAGAATAGTATCATAAGAGGTGTTAACAATGAATGAGCATATCAAAATAGATGATTTACTGAATATTTCAATCAAACGCATGGGAATCAACGGGGAAGGCATAGGCTATTTCAACAAGCTTGCTATTTTTGTTGATCAAGCGCTCCCAGATGAAGAACTCACCGTTCGAGTGACTGAAGTATTTGATAATAGAGCAATCGCTAAAATAGAAAGTATCAATAAAGAGAATCCTGACAGAAGAATTCCTTTTTGTCCTGTCTATGAGGAATGTGGGGGTTGTCAAACCCAGCATTACGACTATAAAAAGACATTAGAAGAAAAACGTCATATCATTTTAAAGGCATTTGAACGCTATGCAGGTCAAAAGATTGATGAAAATATCGTAAAGAAAACCATTGGTGCCGATAACCCTATGAATTACCGAAATAAAGCGAGCCTTCCTGTTCAAAGAATTAAAGGTAAGACAAGAATTGGAATGTATGCAAGAAATTCCAACCGGTTTGTTTTTATTAAGGATTGTCCTGTTCAAAATCTGTTGATTAATCAAATACTAGCAACAACTGCCTTACTCATGGATGAATTCCAAATGGATGCATTTGATCCAAGAACTAGACGTGGCTATGTTAGAAGTTTAGTTGTTAGAGTCTCTGAGAATTTAAAGCAAGCTCAAGTTTCTTTTATCATGCTTAAAAAATCAACCCGTATTGAAGAATTGGTAACAAAGCTTGTTGAAAAGGAACCAAATGTTGTTTCCGTTTTTGAAGTCATGAATCCTGATATGAAAAAGCCTGGCTACTTTACAGGTGATATGAGATTACTCTATGGTAAGGAAACGATTGAAGAAAAATTAAACAACCAAAGCTTTTTGTTAAAGCCTGAAGCATTCTTTCAGTTAAATACAGCTCAAGCAGATAAATTCTACAAAGAAATGAAAAGACTTGCAGCACTTAAGCCTCATGAAACAGCAATTGATGCCTATGCAGGAATCGCTCCAGTAGCCCATTATATATATAAGGATGCTAAGCATGTCTACGCGATTGAAATGGATGAATCTGCATGTGATAGTGCAAGATTATCACTTGCAAAAAATAATATAACTAATGTTTCTGTACTTCAAAGTGATTTCAAAAGAGCATTATCTGGATTGAAGGAAAAGAAGATTGATGTCATGTTTTTTGATCCACCAAGAGTTGGTTTAGGTGACGAGACCATTGATCTTGTCTTAAAGGTAATGCCACAACGCATTATCTATGGCTCATGCAACCCATCCACTTTAGCTAAGGACTTAAATGTTTTACTGAGATCCTACCGTTTAATTGAAACCGTTCCAATTGATATGTTTCCATATACATCACTTGTCGAATCTGTTTCTTTACTCACTCTGAAATAATATAAGAAAAGAGAACTTTATGAATGAAATAAGAAACGACAATCAAAAAGAATATAAAATAACAAGGCTTTTAATCATCATCCCGATTTTGCTGATGATTTTATTGACGTATCTTTTAATCTCCATCATGGTGAATCATGAGTCATCCTTTGACTTAATTCGAATTATTTTATCTGGTTATTTGATCTTACTGTTATTTATCAATTATTTGATGAATTTAGCAAATTCTAGATACTATGCAATAAAAATTACCGATAAAATTATACATCTTGAGCGCGGTGAAAAGGCTTATGAAATACCAATAGGTGATATCAAAAGATTAATATATACAAGTCAACTCGATTTATCTGGAATTACCCATTACTTAATTATTATCACTAAAGGTTTCAAAAAGAATATTTTTCTATCGAACTATGGCTCCAAAAAAACAGATATTAGCGCTTTACTCACCAATCCATCTTTTGAAGGCATTAAGGTCAATAGATTTGCTAATAAATTGATTGGTTCAATGATAATCTTCTTGAACTACATTTTCTTTATATCCATTTAAAAGCTTATATTTTCTAGGAGGCATCATGTTTGAAGATATCCCAAGTTTTAAGAATTGGCTAAAAATTGAGAAAATCAATCGTGGATATTCAAGTGAACAAAAGTTTTATATTGAAACCCATGATCATCAAAGATTAATACTTAGAATTTCTGATATTGCTAACTATGAACAAAAGAAAAAGGAATTTGAAGTTATTCAAAAGTTTTTTGGACTCGGTTTTCTCATGTCAAAGCCAATTGAAATCGGAATATGCAACAATTCCCAGCATGTTTATCTCTTACTTTCATGGATCGATGGGAATGACCTAGAAATCGAACTACCAAAGTTGAGTCAAGAGATGCAGTATACGCTTGGAAGAAAAGCAGGAGAGATACTAAAAAAGATTCACAGCTTAGAAGTTTCAGCGAGTGATATTCCACAAACTACAAAAATACAAAAGAAAATAAGACAGATAGAGCTTTATGAAAACTCAAGTTTAAGAATTTCTGGTGATGAAATCGCCCTTGACTTTGTTAAGAAAAATATCTTCTCGATTTGGAGTAAACCACCAGTTTACCTGCATGGTGATTTCCACCCGGGAAACTTAATATTAACCGAAAATAAAGAAATTGGTGTCATCGATTTTAATCGTTATGAAATAGGAGATCCCTACGAAGAGTTCAATAAGCTTGAAAGCTTTGGAACTGAGGTAAGCATTCCTTACTGCATTGGGCAAATTGATTCATATTTTAATAATCAGGTTCCTAATGACTTTTGGGAAATACTCGCTATCTATGTCGCACATACCTCCCTTTATTCAATAAAATGGGCTGAAAGCTATGGACTTGAAGAAATTCGTACAATGACTTCCATTTGTAGAAAGTCATTTGCTCATTATAATGACTTTAAATCGATAATTCCTTCCTGGTATCCACAAAAAAATTAATATCAAATGATGATTGTAAGGCAGCCAGTTCACAAAATGAAATTGGTTGCTGTTTATTAAATATAAAGAAGTTGCTAGTCAACAAAATGAAACACCACTATAATTCATATAAAAAAAATTAGAAAAAAGTGAATGTTTCATCTTTCTTTTATGATAAATTTAAAATATATAGACTGAACTGAACTATCATCAAATCATTTAAAATCGAACATCACCAAATTAAATCAAATTTTTAGGAAAAAAAGAACACTGTTTCGTTATTGATTTATACTAGACTAGAAGTCAAGAAATTAAAAATGCTTTAACCTGATGACGTGATCAATAAAATAGAAAATCATATAGATAGGAGAAATCTACAATGCAAATGAAAAGAATTCCTCTAGAAATTACACGATATTCGAATTCATCATGGTTTAGAATTAAATCGAAGAACTACATCATCCATATCGACCCAGGCTTTGGTGGAACCCTTGAGAGTCTTGGATTACCTGAATCACTATTTAGGGATAAAGCTGACTTAATCTTAATCACACACCCTCATAAGGATCATGTAAGAGTTGAGGCTATCGAAAAGTTATGGAGGGAAAGCACTGTCATCATCGCATCCGAAAATGCTTTGGATGCATCCCTTTTCCCTCATAAAGTCATTCATGAAAATGAAGATATCGAATTCTTTGATATCAAAATCCACACAATTCCTGCCTATAATACTGAGGGCGGTCATTCATTTAAGAAATTTCACACACGAGGTCTAGGTGTAGGCTACATAATCGATATTGAAGACACCCGTTTCTATCATTCAGGGGATACTGACTTAATTCCTGAAATGTCTGAACTCAAAGGTATTGATATATGCTTTCTACCCTGTGGTGGCACCTATGTGATGGATATCGAAGAAGCGAGTAATGCAGCACTCCTAATTCAACCCAAATATGTATTTCCAATGCATCAGGCTGATTTAGATATGCTACATTTAAAATACCGACTGAGAGATGAAAAAGATATTCAGGTTATGATTCTGGCTGTTGGAGAATCTGCAAAAATATAGTTTAAGTTTAATATTCATCAAAACACTTATAAAGCTTAAAAAATTAAACGTTGGAATTCGTCATGACAAACATGACTCAAATAAGAGAATAGGAAAAAGAAAAATGAACACGATGAAGGCAGCAGAGTTACTGATTCAAAAGATTGAAAAGGATTACAAGGATGACATCGCGATGGTAGTAATGTATGGATCAAGACTTTATGAGGATACTCATGAAAAATCAGATATTGATCTATTCTTTATCCCAAAGACAAAGCGTGGAGAACAACTAGGACTTGTTTTCATCATTGATGGTATTGGATTTGACTTTTGGCCAATTTCATGGGAAAGATTAGAGGGCATCGCTAACTTTGATGAACGCCTACCTGCAATTATTGCTGAAGGGAAAATTCTCTATTGCGCCTCGAATGAAGATTTAGCAAGATATTCAATACTTAAGGATAAAATATTAACCAATGACGATGAAGATTTCTTTTATCAAAAAGCGAAAAGTAAGTTCAAGCAAATTTATGAACCCTACTACAAAATGAATCAAGATAATGAATATATCGCGCTTGTTCGTCTACAAGGCATTCGAATTATTTATATATTAGCAGAAGTAATTGCTTTACTCAACAAGACCTATATTAAAAGAGGTAGAGGCTTTTTAAAGAAAGAATTACTAAGCTTTGAATTCTTTCCAATTGATTTTGATTTGCATTTTGACTTGTTTTTCACATCGAGTAGTGAAAATGAACTTGTCGAAGCAGTCAAAACAATGGTTTTTCAAGTCGAATCGATGATAACTGACATGGATTATATGTCAAAGCCAAAACATATCAAGGATACGTTTAAAGGCTTCTATGAAGAAATCATCAATCACTACAATAAGATTGAAAGAGCATGTGAAATTGGTGATACTGTAACAGCACTTTGTGCAGCTGCTGAGCTTAATATTGAGCTTGAAGGCGTATTTGAAGGTACTGAAGAGACGATTGATATCTTGCCTGGTATTCTTCCTGCATATAGTTCAGATAGCATAACCTTGTTTTGTAAACGTGCAAAAATGAATCATAATGTCTTATTGAATGTATTGGATAAATATGAAGTTGAAGTTACACATTTCGCAGATTTTGAGGCGTTAGAGGATTACCTAGACTTGTTATAAGGATGTGTTATTTTGATTCGAAGATATGAGACCAGTGATGATATACTCATCATGGAGTTAATTGAATCAGAAGGAAAAGATTGGGAAGAATACTATAAGGGCTTTGGGAAATCAAAGTATTTAGATTCTTTAAAAAACTCGATTACCTATGTCATGATTGAAAGTGATCAAATCATTGGATATATTAGGGCCATTGATGATCACGGTTTTGATGTTTATATTTGTGATTTGCTCGTCCATAAGAATTACCGAAACAAACATTATGGCTCGAAGCTAATTTCAAGTATCAAATCTCACTTTCCCAATCGAAATATTTATGTAATGAGTGATGTAGATCCCTACTATATCAAGCAAGAATTTAAAAAGGTTGGTTCTATTTTTAAAATTCATTGAGGTATTTTGAAAAATGAAAACAATTCTAAAAAAAAGATTTATACTGAATAAGAACTACATTCTAAAGTTAAATGAGCTACTATCGATAAGCACTCATCAGGTTAGTGCTATCTTTGCATCTGATTGTGCAAGGCATTTAATGGATCATCTTGCAAAAGATTATGAAATAAATCCCGAAGCCTTAGATGCAATCGAAGCATGCCATTCATGGGTTAGTCATGAAATTTCTAAGGTTGCTGCAAGAGTGTATGCTCAAAAGGTTCATGTGCTAGCCAGAGAAGAGACAAATCCTGTACTTAAGTATTTTTATCGAGCATGTGGCCATGCAGCAGCTACGCCACATGTCAAATCACATGCCATACACGCGACTAACTACGTTTTAAAGGCTCTTTTATCCATTCCAGGTATAAAGTCAGATGAGGTAGAAGAAATAGAGCGATCATGGCAAATCAAGCATTTACTCGATTTGGGGTTAAAGGCTTGAGGAAAGGCATAAAATGAAAAAAATGATTATCTTTGACTTTGATGGTACGATATCAAATTCTGTTGATATCGTCTATCGAGTTTATGAAAAATTATCGACTCAATACGGTTTTAAACGATTTACCCATGAGGAAATTCATGAGCTTAAAATGCTTTCTATTCATGAAAGACTGAAAAAACATAAGGTTTCTATTTTTCAGCTACCTAAACTTGCAAGAAAAACAAGAAAAATAGTGAGTGAACTACTTGAAGAAACCTATCCATTTGAAGGAATAAAGGAGTTACTTATTGAATTAAAGAATCATGGATTTATCATGTCCATTGTTTCCTCAAATTCAAAAAAGAATATCGAAAGCTTCATTTCTAATCATGGACTCATTTCTTTTGACTATATTTATGGGAAGGCGTCCTTCTTTGGTAAAGAAAGACTCATTTCTAAGCTTTTAAGAAAAGAAAAAGGTGCAAAGGCGATTTATGTTGGCGATGAATTAAGAGATATCGTTTCTGCTAAGGAAGTCCCTATCGATATTATATCTGTTACATGGGGCTT
>JAUSOA010000295.1 GCA_030656435.1 Acholeplasmataceae bacterium
GAAATATTATCATCCTCTAGGAGTTTCATCGCCTTTTCTACTTCTCTAACGATAGCGCCCCAAGCAACAACAGTAATATCTTTTCCTTCTCTAACTACCTTAGCTTTTCCAAGTGGTATACGATACATTTCCTCAGGAACCTCTTGTTTACCAGAACGATAAATTCTTTTTGGCTCCATGAAAATGACAGGATCTGGATCTTCAATTGCGGAAATTAATAATCCTTTTGCGTCATAAGGAGTTGAAGGGATAACTACCTTTAATCCTGGAATGTGTCCAAGTAGTGTTTCTAGAGATTCAGAGTGATGCTCTAAGGCTCTGATTCCACCACCTACTGGGAAACGAACAACGATAGGTAGCCCATAAGCACCTCTCGTACGATTTCTAAATCTCGCCATATGGGTAACAATTTCTGTCATCCCTGGGAATACGAAAACATCAAATTGAATTTCTGCGATTGGAATTAATCCATTAATTGCCATACCGATTGCACTCCCTGTAATTGCAGCTTCTGCAATAGGAGTATCAAATACACGGTCTTCACCATATTTCTTTTGGAGTCCAGCTGTTACTCTAAATACACCGCCTTCAAAGCCAGTGTCTTCACCGAAAACAACCACACGACTGTCATCAGCCATTTTTTGATCTAATGCTTGATTGATTGCTTCTAATAATGTAATTACAGCCATGATTATTTACCTCCTTCTTCTAAATATTTTTTCATGTATTCATATTGTTCTGTTAACTGTGGTGTCATTTCCTTGTAGGTATACTTGAATATATCGAGTAAGTCTGCAGTACCCGTGAGTTCAACCTTCTTGAAGGTTTCACCAACCAAGGTATTATTTTCTTCGTCTAGCTTCAAATCCTCTTCTTCACTCCAAAACTTCTTGTCGATTAAATATTTTTTGAAACGAATGAGTGGATCTTTCTTTTCCCATTCCAACACTTCATCATTTGAACGATAAATCGTTGGGTCATCTGATGTTGTATGCGCACCTAAGCGGTAGGTTACTGCCTCAATTAGAACAGGACCTTTTCCAGAGCGTGCATAATCTGCAGCTGCCTTGGTTGCAACATACATTGCTAAAATATCGTTACCATCCACTTGAATTCCAGGAATACCAAAAGCAACTGCTTTTTGAGCAAGTGTTTCAGCTTTAGTAGCCTTTTTTCTAGGTGTTGATATCGCATATTGGTTATTTTGAATGACAACAACCATGGGTGCATCATAGGAAGCTGCAAAATTCAGTCCTTCATAAAATTCACCATGGGATGTACCACCATCACCAATCGTTGCAAGTGCAACTTCGTTTTTCTTTAATATCTTTGATGCATATGCAAGTCCAGCTGCGTGTGTAATCTGAGAACCAATAATAACATTGATTGGTAACACTCTAGATTCTAGAGGAAAGTGATTTCCCCACTCATTACCATACCAGTATAAATAGAGCTTATCTAATCCGATACCTCTATAAAGCATCATATTGAGTTCTCTAAAAGCAGGAGATAACCAATCTTGTGGTTCCATCGCTGCGATCGCTCCGACTTGAGCTGCTTCCTGCCCCTTATTTGGTGGATAGGTAAGCAAACGACCTTGACGTTGATATTGTAGGGCTTTTGTGTCCGCAACGCGGCCTAAAGTCATGGTTTTGTACATTTTGAGCAGTTCTTCTTTTTTAAGTTTTGGTTCTAGCTCAGGGTTAGTAATATTACCTTTTGCGTCCAAAATAGAGAGTTGCTTCTTTTTTAGTGGATCATAGTCTTTAAATAACATGATTCAATTCCTCCTTGTTTTGCACTATCATTATACTTGAGTAGGAAGTTTAATTCAAAAGCTTTGCTTAGAGGAGAGTCACTTCAAAAAAGAAAACGCTTAATATGTGTTTTTTACGTTAAATAAGAGAAAATTCACGTTTATTTTATTTTTTTGATTATATTTTCTTTAATTTAAAATATAAAAAAAAGAGGATTTATTAACAAATCCCCTTCATCATTTTACTTTCTATTTTCTAAATTCATTTGAAGCAGTAATACCAGTTCTCTCAGTGATTTCGCAGCTACAGCAGTCGATGCTCCACTAGGATCTAGCATTGGAGAAAGCTCTACAAAATCTGCTCCAACAAACATATTAAGCTTTTGAAATTGATCGAATGCCCACAAAAGATCTTTATATTGCATCCCGCCTGGTTCAGGTGTTCCAGTGCCAGGAACAACAGCAGGATCTAGAACATCAATATCAATAGTGACATAAACAGGAACATTTTTTAATTTTTCAATGACTTTATCAAGTCCTTCAAAATCAAATTTACGCATGTGTGTATGTCCTGACGCAGCCCAATCAAATTCAGGCTTTTCACCACTTCTAATTCCAAATTGGAAAATCTTTCCATCTCCTAGAAATTTATGAACATGTCTTAAGAATGTTGCATGTGACAGTTCTCTTCCAAAAAACGTTTCTCTTAAATCCGTATGTGCATCAAGTTGAATCACATGTAGATTTGGATATTTTTCATAAACCGCTTTGATAGTTGAATAACTAGCTAAGTGTTCCCCTCCAACCATCATTGGAGTTTTACCGTCATTTAGGATTTGTTTGGTTGTATCATAAACGATTTTGAGTTGTTCATCAACCTCTCCAAATGGAAGCTCTAAATCGCCGATATCGGCAGTTTTAAACTCATTTAAATCTCTTTCACGATAAGGTGAATACCATTCAACCCCAAAGGAATCTACACGGATTGCATGACCAGCAAATCTTGTGCCTGGTCTAAATGATGCCGTGTTATCCATCGGTACACTAAAAATAACGACATCTGCTTCTTCATAAGTACTTTTACAGCTTTGAAATGATAGGTCCACTTTATTCATCTTCATATAATTCGCTCCATTTATCCCAATATTCTTTATCAATTATTTTAATATATCCGCCTTCAGTATCCGACAGGATAACTGAGCCACTTCTTTGGTAGAAATCAAGGTCATCTAAGATATCTTGACTAATCACTTCACCAGGGATTACAATCGGAATTCCTGGAGGGTAAATCATGACTGATTCAGCAGCGATTTCATCGACAGCTTGATTCAATGGTACATATTTCTTAGGTGCGTGATATGCTTCTCTAGGTCTTGTATAAGCCTCAGGATAGCTATATTTAATCTTAGGTTGTAATGCTGGAAGCTTCATTGGTGCATATTTACTTGAGATAACCTTTAATGCATCGACAAGTGCATCTAAATCCTTTTGTTTGGTGCCAATCGATAAGACTGCAAGAATTAGATGAGTTTCCGCTAATTCTACTTGAATATGATGCTCATCAAACATTTCTTTATACACATCAAAGCCTGTGACTCCAAGTCCAGATACCTTGATAATAATTTTTGTTTCATCATAATCGTAGGCATGTTTTTTAAGAAAATAACGATCATCAACTGCTTTTAAGCCTTTGATTTTATTAATTCTATCTCTTGTTTGCTTAGCCATTTCAATTAAAAGGGGTATTTGTTTAGGTCCTTCAAAATAGATGTGCTTTCTTGCAACATCAAGACTTGCAAGAAGTAAACTTGATGGTGATGTGGATTGAATCATGTTAATTGTAGATCTGAGTCTTATATGGTCTACGCTAGAGCCTTGAGTAATTAGTATTGAGCTTTGTGTAAGAGATCCTACTGTCTTGTGAAGAGAGCATGAGCTCATATCTGCACCTGATTCCATTGAACTCGATGGGAGTAATGCGGAAAAGGGTAGGTGTGATCCGTGCGCTTCATCAACTAAAACCATCATATCCTTAGCATGTGCAAGCTCAACAATCTTCTTTAAATCACTTGTGACTCCGAAGTAGGTTGGGTTAATAACAAAAACTGCCTTTGCATCAGGATTTTCGAGAATGGCTTTTTCAACTTCTTCAAATTCCATGTGGTTAGCTATTCCTAATTCATCATCTAAATAAGGCTTTACAAATATTGGTATTGCACCACTGAGTATCAGTGCATTGATTGCTGATTTATGTACATTTCTTGGTAAAATTATTTTTTCTTTAGCACGACATGTCGACATAATCATTGCGAGTATTCCCATTGTCGTACCACCTGTTAAAAAATATGCCTTTTCAGCAAGAAAAGCATCAGCCATGAGTTCAGCTGCTTCTTTAATAACACCAGTTGGACGATTTAAATTATCCAATCCTCTAGGTGCGTTTGCATCTAATTTAAACATCTCTCTACCGGCATATTCGATCATATCATTATTTAAAGCTCCTAATTTATGACCAGGAACATCATGACATACAGTATCGCTTTCAGCATATTCTAATAATTTCGTGTAAAAGGGTGTCAATTCGTGATTTTTTTCCATGTATTACCCACCTTTCCAAAATGCAAATCTATTTTAACACTTTTCACAGTATTTTAAAAATAATTTTATCTTTTTCTTAAGAAATAATTTGTGTATACCTTGTTATAGCGGATTATGGTCAATAATGTTATAATATAAGAAAAGCGAAAAGAGGATTGAACATGTTTCAACAAGTTTTTTTATCAACCGTAGCATTGAATTCTATATACACTGCTATTATCATTATAACTGTAATCGGTGTACTTATTATAGAAAAAATTCTACTTAAAAAACGAGAAGACACCTTAAAAAAGGGTATCGTAATCGCCATTTACATAACAACTTTTCTTCTACTTGGTCTAGCAGTCCTTGGAATTCTCTATATTTGGGAATTCGACATCAATGCTTATTTTACTAGCATCTATGATTCAGGAATGCTGACGATTGCACAAAGTGTAGGTAAGTTAGTCACGAGTGCGATTATCATCTTTATCGCAATGCTCATTTTAAGAATATCAAAAATCACCTTAAAAAGAGTTGGGATGAAGGAATCCTTAAATCAAAGAAGAAAGCGTACAGTTGCTAGAATTACAAGAAGTATAACCAAATACTTTGTTGGTTTAGCAGCAATTCTAATCGTACTATCGGTTTGGGGAGTCAACGTTGCACCTGCTTTAGCAGGGCTTGGTATTATGGGTCTTGTTATCGGTCTTGGAGCACAAAAATTTATCAATGATTTAATTAGTGGCTTTTTCATTATTATCGAACACCATTTTGATGTGGGCGATAAAATTGAGGTTCAAGGGTTTAAAGGTGAGGTCATCGATATTGGTTTAAAAACAACAAAAATAAGAAATTGGAAAAATGAAATCAAAATTTTATCCAATGGTGAAATCAGTAACTTAATCAATTACTCCAAAGGATTTTCTGTTGCAGTTGTTGAATTCGGTATCGCTTATTCAGAAAACGTTCAATCAACAATTGATTTACTGAATCGAGAGCTCCCATTAATGCGAAATGATTTCCCTGAAATCGTTGAGGATCCAAAGGTTTTAGGGGTTATCAACTTATCGAATAGCTCAGTGGATATGAGAGCAATAGCTAAAACATTAAATGAGCAACATTACGCAGTTGAAAGAGAACTTAGAAAAAGAGTTAAGCAAATTCTTGATAAAGAAGGTATTGAAATTCCATTCCCACAAGTAGTTGTTCATCAACCAAAAGTAAAAGTCAATAAAGTTGAAGAAAGCGATATCGAGTCATGATATCGCTTTTTCATATATTTATTCTGTTTTTACCTTTTTCTTGGGGAAACATTCATCATCACAATTTTTAGCATATGCACATCTAGAGCAAATGCCTTCATCCTTCTTTTTTGTCATATGATAAATAATTAATCCCACGATGAGTATGACGACTATCACGATGACTATATCTGCAAATGTCATAATAACACCTCCAAAAGTCTACCAATATTAAAGACAATCACACCTAAAACCCAAGCAAGTCCTGTTTGAAATAATACTGCTTTCCACATTCTTTTTGTTGTTCCAAGCTCTTGACGCATTGCACCTATCGCACCAAAACATGGAGCGCTAAATAAGTTAAATACCATAAACGCATAGGCTGATGATGCTGTAAAGAAGCTAAATGCACCACTACCAAAAATGAGTAATCCCTCTGAAGTAGAATCTGAATAACCAGCAATAATTGCCATAGATGCAACAACTTGTTCTTTTGCAACTAGGCCCTGAATTGCAGAAACTGTTGCTTCCCAGCTCCATGTACCTAGCATTGGATAAAATATCCACGCGAATATATTGCCTAGGCTTGCTAGAATCGAATCACTTGGATCAACTCCATAGGTGAAGTTCCAAGAAAAGCTAATGAGTAACCATATTGCAATCGATGCGAGTAATATAATAGACCCTGCTCTTTGTATAAATGCCCAAGCCTTAGATAATACATCACGAAAGACATAAGTAAAGTTTGGCATTTTATACTCTGGAAGCTCGAGGATAAAGCTTGAAGTATGACCCTTGAATAATATTTTCTTCATCAAGAATGCTGATAACAAAATAACAAATATTGCTAGAAAGTAAAGCGATGCACTTGCAAGTCCTGAGTAGTCTCTAAAGAAATAACCTGCAAATAACGTAATGATTGGAAGTTTAGCACTACAAGGTATAAATGGTGTTAGTAGGATGGTCATTTTCTTCTCGGTTTCATCATTAATAGTTCTAGCAGACAGTATCGCAGGGACACTACAGCCACTACCAATAATAAAGGGAATAAGTGATTTACCTGATAATCCAACCTTTTGAAAAATACGATCTAAAAAGAATGCAATTCTAGACATATAGCCTGTAGTTTCTAAAAATGATATGAGGAAAAATAAAATGATTAATTGCGGTAAAAAGTTTAAAATTGCTCCAACTCCAGCTAGCATACCATCAACAACAAGACTTTGTGACCAAGCGGATGCTCCAAGGCTATGAAGTAGTTCTCCAAACCATTCACCTGAAATCCCTACATATTGATCCACAAAATCAACAGTCCATCCCCCGACAGGTCCTGCAGCTAAATAGTAGACACCAAACATAATTATCATAAAAATTGGAATTGCAGCATACTTATTCAAAAATATGGAATCGAGTCGATCTGTCCATGTAATTTGATCTTTTTTTGCTACAATTGCATCGTCTCTTACGTTTTCGATATATCGATATCTTTCATCAGCAATGACTTGCTCCATATCTCTATTGTATGTTTTTGAAAGCTTTTCGATAATGTGCTTTGTTTCTTCTGTATGATGACTCTCAAACAAGGGGTCATTTTCAATCAGTTTGACTGCTAAAAAACGATCATGCTTTGTCTC
>JAUSOA010000296.1 GCA_030656435.1 Acholeplasmataceae bacterium
GTAAGTAGCTTTAATGCTGTAAAAACAAATACCCCAATAAAGATAATCGATAGAACTCCTAGGACGTTAAAGAATGTTAATGTAATACCCATTCGAATGAGTGTAACGATGAGTAATGCGGTTCCTAAAAAGATTTCACCAAATGCGTCTGGTTGAAAGCGTTCGATAATGAATGTGTAAAGTGGATTGATTGGTCTTAGTAGGTATCTATCCATTGATCCCTGTCGAATTGTTCTTGGTAGTAACCATAAATTATCAAAGAGTAAGTGATCTATTCCTCTGGGTAATAAGGATATTGCATACATCAATAGGATTTCATCGATTGAAAATCCTGCAAGTGCGTTAATGTTTTGGAAAATGATAAATAAGAAAAGAAGTCCCGCAGCCTGTGTGAAGATAAATGCGAACATTCCGATTAAAAAGTCTACACGATATTCCATCAATCTCTTTAAATGTTGTTTAAGAAAGATTCCATAAATTTTCATAAATCTCATATGTTAACCTCCGAAAACAACCATCTTTTTGATGGAAGCTCTATATACAAAATAATTGATGATTTTAAATCCTACAACCCAAGCTGCAAGAACCATTAAACCAGTGAGTGCATCACTTATGGATAGTTTGTTCAAAAGGATTAGCGGAGGATAACTAATGAATCTAAATGGAATATACTGAACAATGTTTAACAAAAACTGTGGGTAAAAAGCGAGTGGAATCAGCTGTCCTGAAACTACTCTTGTAAACACACTCATAAAGATCACTAAACCAAATTCATTTGAGGTATGAATAACGAGTGTTCCAAAGAAAAATGAAAACTCAAACATCATCATTAAAATAAGCGGAAAATAGAGTAATGTTACTAGTGCTTGTGTAATCGTGACCGTCCAAACGATATCAAAAATAAAGGTGAGTGCGATACCCATGATAATCGCGATTGGAAGGAAAAGCAATAGAATTCCCATTGCTCGCCCTAGAATTTCAGTAAACAGTCTTGCTTTATAGGATATCGGTTTAACCAAATATAGACTTATTCTACCTTCCTTAATCTCTTCAGACATTGCGAAAACTGCATCGACTTCGGTAAAGATAAAAAATACATTGGTTAACAAAAAATAAACAAGCATCTCATTAAAGGTAAAGCCACTAATCACTTCATTGAACTGATAAACGGATTTCCATAAGAAGACCATCATTACGAACTGAAAAACATCGACTAACATCCAGAGCCAGACTGTTCCTCTATAGATAAACATGTTCATCATCGATGCCCTAAAAAAGGGCAGATACTTCTTTGCCTTATTCATTATAATCCCTGTTTATAAATCGCCTTAATAATATTTTCTAGGTGATCATCTGAGATATCTATATCTAATACATCCGATTGACTAAGTACATGATAAATAATATCCTTGATCGCGAGCTTTAGTTTATTGAACACAAATGTAATTTTGTTATCTTCAATAAGCGATGTTAAATCGTGGTCTATCTTTTTGAATTCTGAGATATCAATTGCCTCAGCTTCTAGTTTTGATTTCATGGTGAATGTGATAATTTTTTTGGAGCCAAACTTCTCTTTAATCAGATTTAGGTTTCCATCATAGATAATTTTTCCCTGGTCAATTAAAAGAATGCGATTGCATAATTCTTCAATATCGCTTAAATCATGTGTCGTTAAAATTACGGTTGTATTGTACTTTTTATTGACATCGAGTATGGTTTTTCTAATATTTTCCTTCGCGATAACGTCAAGCCCAATGGTTGGTTCATCCAAAAATAAGAGCTTTGGATTGTGAAGTAGACTTGCTACAATATCTGCCTTCATGCGCTGACCTAAGGATAGCTGTCTAACTGGTTGCTTCAAAAATTCGCTAAGACCAAAAAGCTCATCGAAATAAGCCATTCTCTCTTTATAATCCTCATCAGACACTTGATAGATTTCTTTTAAAACAGTAAAAGACTCATTTAAGGGTAAGTCCCACCAAAGCTGTGTTCGTTGACCGAACACTACACCAATTTTTTTCGCGTTTTGTGTTCTTTTTTGATATGGAACTAATCCATCAACAACGACTGTACCACTTGTTGGTGTAAGTATTCCTGTGAGCACTTTAATCGTTGTCGATTTTCCTGCTCCATTTGGTCCAATATAGCCTACGATTTCACCTTCATTGATGCTAAAGGATACATCATCTACAGCTTTTTTAATAATCTTTTTCGCATTGAAAAAGCTCTTTAGTACGCCCTTTAACCCTGATTCCTTCTCATAGATGGTAAAGCTTTTACATAGCTTGTCTACTTTTATGATTTCCACAGATGTAACCTCATTCTTCTAAATACATTTTCAATCCCTATTATATCACTTAGCTTTTAAAGAAAAATCATTTTCTAACGAAATACAAATACTTGCCATAAAATGCATAAAAAAAACAAGCCTAAGCTTGTTTGATTTTTATTAAACGAATTCAATAATTGCCATTGGGGCTGCATCGCCTTTTCTTGGCACTGTCTTGATAATTCTAGTATAGCCGCCATTTCTTTCTTGGTAACGAGGTCCTAGTTCAGAAAAAAGTTTTTGAAGCGCATTTTGCCCTTCTTTAACATCTTCAAAGCGTACTGTTTCAGCAGCTCTTCTTCTTGCACTTAGAGAACCATCCTTAGCCAAAGTGATCATCTTGTCAGCTATTTTTCTTAATTCTTTTGCTTTTGCTTCGGTCGTAGTGATACGTTCGTGTATGATGATATCAGTTACAAGATCACGAAGTAAAGCTTTTCTTTGATCGCTATTGCGTCTCAATCTACTATAAGCCATGATTTACTCCTTCTCTTCATCGTCTAAATGAAATTTTGAATCTTTATTTGAAGTGTTTTCAAATTCTAGACCATGCTCAGAAAGTTTTTCCTTCAATTCCTTAAAGGACTTTCTACCTAAGCTTCTGAATCTCATTACATCTTCTTCTGTCAAACGAATAATTTGTGCAACCGTATAAATACCTGAACGCTTCAAACTGTTGAATAGACGTACAGATAGGTCAAGTTGTTCAATCTTCATTTCAAGCTTCTTATTGGTTGGTTCTTCTGCTTGTTCAAAAATAAAGTCTGTTGAAGCTGCTTGTTCAGAAATTTGAACAATGACATCAAGATAATCGATCAGCATTTTTGAAGCTAAAGCTAATGCTTCTTTAGCAGCGATTGCTCCATTAGTTTCGATATCTAACAAAAGCTCATCAGCGTCTCCTCTTGTTTTTTCAACATGATAGGATACTCTTGAAACTGGTGTATATATAGAATCAATTGGAATAATGCTCTTTTCATTCTTGGAAAATACTTTGTTTTTATCTGCGTTGACATAGCCAACACCACGACGGACAGTAACTTCCATAGAAAGTCTGCCTGTATCAGATAGATTAGCAATCACTTGATTTGGGTTGATAATTTCAACGCCATCGACGTGATTGAAATCTGCAGCAGTTACCTTGCCTGCACCTACAGCGTAGAGTTCAAGCTTTTGTTCGAAATCAGGATCTTGAGATTCAACTTGAAAAATAACTTTCTTCAAGTTTAATACAATACCCATAACATCTTCGTAAACGCCTTCCATTGTAGAGAATTCATGTTCAATACCGTCAATTTTAATGTTAACGATTGCTGCTCCTGGCAAAGATGATAATAGAACTCTTCTGAGTGCATTTCCTAAGGTAATGCCGTAGCCACGTTCAAGTGGTTTGATGATAAAGCGACCTTTATTGCCGTCTAAAGATACTTCTTCAACTGCGGTTGGTTTTTCAAACTTTAAATCTTTCACAAGTTAGCCCTCCTTAGGATTATCCACGTGGACGTTTTGGTGGTCTACATCCATTGTGTGGTACTGGTGTTACGTCTCTAATCGCGGTAATTTCTAAGCCTGCAGCCTGTAATGAACGGATTGCTGCTTCTCTACCTGGACCAGGTCCTTTAACGGATACTTCTACCTTAATCATTCCATTATCCATCGCTGACTTAGCAACTGCTTCTGCAGTTAACTGAGCAGCAAACGGTGTGGATTTTCTAGATCCCTTGTAGCCAAGTGCACCAGCACTGCTCCAAGCGATTGCATTTCCATCCATGTCTGTGATGGTTACGATTGTATTGTTAAAGGTCGTATGAATGTGTGCAACACCGAGGGGAATATTTTTTCTAACCTTACGTTTGGTTGTCTTTTTACGTGCCATGATTTATTCCTCCCTTATTTCTTCTTACCGGTAATCGCCTTTGGTTTACCTTTTCTTGTGCGTGCGTTATTTCTTGTATTTTGCCCGCGAACAGGTAATCCTTTACGATGACGGATTCCACGATATGAACCAATTTCCATTAAACGCTTGATGTTTAACGTAACTTCACGACGCAAGTCACCTTCAGTGACATACTTCGCGATTTCCGTACGGATACGGTTCATTTCATCTTCAGTTAATGCCTTAACGCGTGTATCTTCACTCACGTTTGCATCCTTTAAAATTTGTTTGGAAGTTGGTAAACCAATTCCATATACATAAGTCAACGAAACCACGACGCGCTTGTCGCGTGGGATGTCAACGCCTGCTATTCTTGCCATAGTTCCTCCTAATTAACCTTGTCTTTGGTTATGTCTTTTGATTTTCTTATTAATGACGTAAATTTTGCCTTTACGCTTTACGATGATGTCATCTTCACTTCTCTTTTTTACTGATGCTTTAACCTTCATATGCGTTTCCTCCTTATTTGCGGCGATATGTGATTCTGCCACGTGTTAAATCGTATGGTGATAACTCTACAGTTACTTTATCACCAGGTAAAATGCGTATGTTATTCATGCGGATTTTACCAGAAACATGAGCCAAAACTATATGGCCGTTTTGTAACAGTTCAACTTTGAACTTCGTATTTGGTAATACTTCGACTACCTTTGCTTCTACTTCAATTAAATCTTCTCTTGCCATAGACTCACTCCTTTTTTAATGTTGTTAAAATATCATATCCAGTTTCCGTGATCACAATCATATGCTCAAAGTGAGCACTTGGTTTGCGATCGACTGTAACGGTTGTCCAATTGTCCGATAGGACCTTGACTCTTTTCGTACCGAGATTAACCATCGGTTCTACACAGAATGTCATGCCTGGCTTCAAAATAGGACCCTGCTTAGGCTTCCCGAAATTGGGAACATAAGGCTCTTCATGAAGTTCTCTGCCGATACCATGACCGGTGAATTCTTCTACGATGCCGTAGCCATATGGTTTTAGAAAGGATTCAATAGCATACGAAATATCTGATACATGATTCCCTGGTTTAGCTTGCTCAAGACCGACATAAAGTGATTGTTCTGTGATTTCTAGAAGTTTCTTTATATCTGAACTGATTTCGCCAACTGGGTATGTTGTTGCAGAATCCGCATGGTATCCTTTGTAATTGACACCAAAATCTAATGTAATAATGTCGCCTTCCTTAAGCACATGCTTTGTGGAAGGAATACCATGAACAACGACTTCATTGATTGAAGTACAGATGGATCCTGGAAAGCCATGATAACCCTTAAATGAAGGGGTCGCTCCAAGATTAATAATATAGTTTTCGGCGAGGATATCGAGTTGGTGCGTATTGATACCGGGTTTGATATGCTCTTTAAGCATATTTCTGGTCATTTCTAGGATGTGTCCAGCTTCGCGCATCAACTCAATTTCGCGTTTTGATTTGATTTGAATCAATTCATCTCACCTAATACTTTCTTAATTGCGGTATCTACTTCTTTGATTGACTGTGTTCCATCAATCATGACAATAGCTCCCTTGTTTCGATAATAGCCAATGACTGGTTCTGTCTGTTCATTATAGACACGTAGTCTTCTTTGTACAGTTTCCGCCATATCATCTGCTCTTTGAATGAGCTTGCCATTATCAACATCACATATGCCTTCAACATTTGGTTTTTTATTCGTGACGTGATAGACTGCACCACATGTTTCACATACTCTGCGACCACTAATTCTTTCAATTAAAACTTCATCCGGTACATAGATATTAATCACTGCATCCAATTTCCATTCCTTTTGAGTCAGTAGTTCATCAAACCATGCTGCTTGATCGACATTTCTTGGATACCCGTCAAACAGGAATCCTTTCTTTGCATCAGCATGATTCAAGCGGTGTCTTACAATTTCATTTGTGATATCATCTGGGACAAGTTGCCCCCGATCAATATATTCTTTAGCAATTTTTCCAACAGTCGTATTGTCTTTATATAACGCTCTAAATATGTTACCTGTTGAAATATGAGGAATATGATAATGCTTCACTAACAATTCCGCTTCTGTTCCCTTGCCTGCACCAGGAGGTCCCAATAGGATGATTCGCATTTTATATCCTCCGATTATTTAAATATGCCGCTATATTCTGCTTGACTTGCGTCTGTTTCAACCTGTTGTGTAGTTTCTATTGCAACCCCAACAATAATCAGCAAGGAAGTACCGCCAAGAGTGATTGCTTGTGCTTCAGTTCCTGTGAAACCGAAGACGATAGCCGTCAATACTGGTAATACTGCCAAAACAACTAGATATACTGTACCTATGACAGTAATCTTAAACAATAATTTTGCAACAAAGTCCTTCGTGTCTTGACCTGGTCTAATACCTGGTACATACGCGTTAGATTTTGATAGGTTTTCTGCAATCTTCTCTGGGTTGATTGTTAAGAATGAATAGAAGAATGAGAATACAATAATGAGTAATACATAAAGGATAAATCCGATTGGTTGTTGATAATTGAATATCGAGTTTAACCAACCTGATACACCTGTGGTACTATTTCCTGAAAAACCAACTACAGTGAGTGGAATACTTAGAATAGTTTGAGCAAAGATGACTGGAATAACCCCAGCACTGTTGATCTTCATTGGAATATTAGAATCTGATTTTCCTTGACGGTTTGCATATTGAACAGGAATTTTTCGCACTGCAATCTGCATATAGACTACACCAAGGAGAATTCCAAAGTATAATGCAATAATGAGCATGAAGAACACGATGTCCCATCCGCCACCACCATTGGTGATGTACTTTGTCCAAAGTGTTGTCCACATTGTGGGCAAACTGGTGACAATCCCTGCAACAATTAACATAGACGTTCCGTTACCAACACCTTTTTTAGTGATTAAGTCCGCTAGCCAAATAGCTAATGCTGTACCACCTGTCATAACAAGTGCCATATACACATAGAAGAAATATCTATAGTTTTCAACAGCTGAAGCTTCTAAGCTTGGAACCAAAACGCTACCGTTTGTAGAAATACCGATAATTAATGCAAACCCTTGAATAAATGCTAGACCGATTGCAAGATATCTTGTAATTTGGTTAAGCTTAGCTTTTCCGGATTCACCTTGTTCACTTAATTCCTTAAATGAAGGGACGACCATTTGTAAAAGCTGTATTGCAATGGATGCAGTAATATAGGGCGAAATACCAAGTGCAAGTATAGAGAATCTTTCGAGAGCTTGTCCTGAGAAGTTATTTAGAATTGCGACAAAGCTACCGCTAGAAGCCATAAATGCAGTAATGGCAGCTGTATCAAAAAGTGGGACTGTTATATGACTTCCAATTCTAATGACTAACAGGATGAATAACGTAAATGCTAAACGTAGCATTACGGTTTTGTTACTTAGAATTCTTTTTATACGCAACCACACTTTAGATCACCTCTACTGTTCCACCGGCTTGTACGATCGCTGCTTCAGCAGCCTTTGAGAAAACATTCGCTTTAACAGTTAGTTTTTTCTCTAAAGTTCCATTAGCTAGTACTTTAACGCCTGATTTAAGTTTTTTGATAACATTTCTAGCGATTAATGCTTCTGGAGTTACAACTTCGCCGTCAGCAAACAGATTTAAATCTGCAAGATTAACGACTGCGTATTCCTTACGGTTTACGTTCTTAAAGCCTCTTTTTGGAAGTCTTTGGAAGAAGGGAAGCTGACCGCCTTCAAATCCTGGGCGAGGTCCGCCACCAGAGCGAGAAAGTTGACCCTTTGTACCTTTACCAGCTGTTTTGCCGGTACCACTTCCGGGTCCTCTGCCTAAACGCTTACGGTTTTTGCGAGCACCTTCTACGGGTTTTAGTTCGTTTAACATTGGTGTTTCCTCCTACTCTACTTCTTGTACATCAACCAAGTGTGCAATGGTAAGAATCATGCCGTCAATGGCGTCATTAGACTCTTTTACAACTACTTGATGAATCTTTTTTAATCCGAGTGCATGTGCTGTTTTTACTTGATTTGGGTTACGCCCAATCAAACTTTTCTTTAATGTGACTTGTAGTTTCATTATGACAACTCCGCAATGTCCACACCACGAAGTGCAGCAACTTGTTCAGCAGTTCTTAATTCCTTAAGTCCTGCAAATGTAGCGCGCACCATGTTGATTGGAGTTCTTGAACCTATGCACTTAGATAGAATATCATTAACGCCAGCAAGCTCGAATACAGCACGAACCGCCCCACCAGCGATGATACCAGTACCTTCTGAAGCTGGCTTAAGGAATACTTTTCCTGCTCCATAGTTACCTGTAATTGCATGAGGTATTGTTGTTCCTACGATTGGAACATTAATCATATTTGTTTTAGCATCTTCGACAGCCTTCTTAATTGCATCAGGAACTTCAGCTGCTTTACCAGTTCCAAAACCAATTTGTCCTTGCTTGTTTCCAATGACCACTAAGGCAGCAAAACGGAAACGACGACCACCCTTAACAACTTTCGTTACACGGTTGATCGAAACAACACGTTCTTCGAATTGATTGTCTTGTTGCTCTTCTTGATTGTATCTTTCTCTAGCCATGTCTGTCTCCTCCTTAGAATTGTAATCCTGCTTCACGCGCAGCATCAGCTAGTGCTTTGACACGTCCGTGGTATAAATAACCACTTCTATCAAATACAACTGAAGTTACACCTTTAGCAAGCGCCTTTTCGGCGATGAGTTTACCAACTGCCTTAGCTGATTCAATATTTGAACCCTTAAGGCCTGTTTCTTGACTACGAGCACTGATAAGTGTAGTTTGTTTCAAGTCGTCAATGATCTGTACATAAATTGCAGTGTTTGAACGGTATACAGAAAGTCTTGGACGTTCTGCAGTTCCTTCTACAATCTTACGGATGCGTAGATGACGCTTTTGTCTTGTGACATTCTTAGATATTTTCTTAATCATCGTGATGTCCTCCCTTACTTAGCAGTCTTTCCAGCTTTACGTGGAACATACTCATCAACATAACGAATGCCTTTTCCAAGATATGGTTCAGGCTTTCTAACACTTCTAATCTTAGCAGCGAATTCGCCGACGACTTGCTTGTCTGCGCCTTCAATGATAACATCAGTGTTTTTTGGAATGGTGACAGTGAGTCCTGCTGGAATCTCTAGTTCAACTGGGTGTGAATACCCCATACTTAAGTTCACGACGTTGCCTTGTAGATTTGCTCTATAACCAACACCGCGAATTTCTAATTGCTTTTTAAATCCTGTAGATACTCCTGTAACCATGTTAGCTAACAAGGCACGAGTTGTTCCGTGGATTTTTCTTGAAAATATTGCATCATCTGGACGTGAGATTTTGATTTCTGCACCTTCCATTTTGATGTCTAAAAGTTGATTGAATTGGAATTCAAGTTGACCTTTTGGGCCTTTAACTACAGCGTAGTTTTCTGGGCTTAACGTTACAGTAACGCCAGCAGGAACTTGAATCACTTTATTTCCTATACGTGACATAATTTCCTCCTTATTACCATACGTAGGCGAGCACTTCGCCGCCAACTTGAGCTAGACGTGCTTCACGATCAGTCATAATTCCCTTTGATGTTGAGACAAGAGCAATGCCTAGTCCGTTTAACACCTTAGGTAAATTTTCTACTGCAGCATAAACACGAAGTCCTGGTTTCGATATCCGCTTTAAACCTTTAATTACACGTTCTTTAGTCTTCGTGTATTTCAAGGTAACAACAATTTTGCCTTGTGGTCCTTCTTTAACTACTGAGTAGTCAACGATGAAACCTTCCTTTTTAAGTACTGCTAGAATATCAGCCTTTAATCTGGAATTAGGCATTTCTACTTTCTCATGACGCATTTTATTTGCGTTACGAATACGCGTTAGCATATCCGCGATTGGATCAGTCATAACCATGTGTTTTTCCTCCTAATTACCAGCTTGCTTTTTTAACACCAGGAATTTGTCCCTTATGTGCTAAATCACGAAACGTCAGTCTCGACAAGCCAAACTTGCGCATATAGCCACGTGGGCGACCATCGATTGAATCGCGATTTCTTACACGAGTTGGAGAAGCATTTCTAGGTAGCTTTGATAAAGCTGCATAGTCACCTTTTTCCTTTAACTCAATTCTGATTTCACGGTAGCGTTCAACAATTACCTTGCGTGCTTCATTTTTATTTATTAATGATTTCTTTGCCATAATACGCCTCCTTACTTCTTAAACGGCATGCCAAGTTGACTTAATAATGCGCGTCCTTCTTGGTCAGTTTTTGCCGTTGTTACAATTACGATATCCATACCACGAACTTTTTTAACTTTATCCAAACTAATTTCTGGAAAAATGATTTGTTCTCTAATACCAACAGTGTAGTTTCCGCGACCATCAAATGAATTTGATGATATACCTCTAAAGTCACGTACACGTGGTAGAGCGATCGAAATCAACTTATCAAGGAAATAATACATTCTATCTCCACGAAGTGTTACTTTGGCACCGATTGGCATTCCTTCTCTTAACTTAAAGTTAGAAATGGAATTTTTAGCCTTAGTTACTAATGGCTTTTGACCGGTGATTGCCTTTAATTCTTCCACAGCGTCATCTAAGACCTTGGGGTTGAATACAGCATCGCCAATACCCATGTTTACTACGATTTTTTCAATTTTTGGCACCTGCATTACAGATGTATAGTTGAATGCCTTAATCAGTTCGGGTTTGACAACATTTTCATATTTAGTTCTAATTTCTGTCATTGTCTAAACTCCTTATTTATCAAGGCTTTCGCCTGATTTTTTCGCATAACGGACTTTCTTGCCATCAACTTCACGGTAACCAACGCGAGTTGGTTTGTTAGTCTTTGGATCAAGAATAGCTACGTTAGAAACATGAATTGGTGCTTCTTTTTCCATAATGCCGCCTTTATCATTCGCTTGTGTTGGACGTTGGTGCTTCTTCATTAGATTGACACCTTCAACCAATACGCGATCTGTGTTAGGATATACTTTTAAGACGCGACCTGTCTTGCGGGTAGTATTTCCTTTTTTATCAGTTACAAATTGATCGCGTCCGGCAATAACTGCAACTGTGTCTCCAGCTTTAATATACATAGACGAGACCTCCTTATAGTACTTCTGGAGCTAGAGAAACGATCTTCATGAAGTTCTTTTCTCTTAACTCTCTTGCCACTGGTCCGAAAATACGGGTTCCGCGTGGGTTTAAATCGTCTTTAATAATGACTGCTGCATTTTCATCAAATTTGATGTATGAGCCGTCTGCGCGACGAAGGCCTGAAACCGTACGTACAATAACTGCTTTGCAAACTTCACCTTTTTTTACAATTCCCGCTGGTGTAGCACGCTTAACTGTTACCACTACGATATCACCGATATTAGCATAACGACGACGGGTTCCCCCTAAAACCTTAATCACAAGTACTTCTTTTGCGCCAGAGTTGTCTGCGACAACCATTCTGCTTTCTTGTTGGATCATGTTTTTATCCTCCCTATACTAAGTCAGCTTTAGCAACAACTTCGAGGAGACGGAATCTCTTCGTTTTGGATAGTGGACGAGTTTCCATAATGGTTACTTTATCTCCAACATTTGCTAAGCCTTCTTCATCGTGCACATGAAACTTCTTTGATACCTTTATACTTTTACCATATAAAGGTGATTTTTTATAAGTGTCAACAACTACAGTTATCGTTTTATCCATTTTGTCAGATACAACAATTCCCGTATAAACTTTTCTATTATTACGATCCATGGTATCCTCCTTATTCAGCACGTTCACTGATGATTGTCTTCATTTGTGCAATCGTTTTTTTAACTGTACTAATACGAGCTGTATTTTCTAGTTGTCCTACTGCAAGTTGAAAGCGCAGGTTAAATAACTCAGCTTTTAGCTCGACGATTCTTTTTTCTAGATCAGCTGTGCTAATCTTTCTAATTTCTACTGCTTTCACGCTTGCTCACCTCTTTTAACAATTTTTGTCTTAATAGGTAATTTGTGTGAAGCTAGGCGTAGTGCTTCTCTTGCGATTTCTTCAGACACGCCATTGATTTCAAACATGATTTTACCTTCTTTAACAACCGCTACCCAGTGGTCAGGAGCACCTTTACCGGAGCCCATACGCACTTCAAGTGGTTTCTTAGTCTTAGCTAAGTGTGGGAAAATGTTAATCCATACTTTCCCAAGTCTCTTCATATGTCTAGTCATCGCGATACGAGCCGCTTCGATTTGACGGTTAGTAATCCAAGCACCTTCTTGAGCAACTAAGGCAAAATCTCCGTTCAGAATTTCATTTCTTCCCTTTGCTAAGCCTTCATAGCTAACACGGTGAGGACGACGGAACTTTGTTCTTTTAGGCATTAACATAATTACTTGCCTCCCTTGTTGTCACGATTATCACGTTTAGGTCTATCAGGACGTTGTCCTCTATCCTGACGTGGTGCTCTTTCGTCTTGTTTTTTAAGATTGTCTTCACGTGTTTGTCCTGGAAGAACTTCCCCGTTGTAGATCCAAACCTTAATACCAAGGATACCATAAGTTGTATTTGCTTCTGCAGTTGCGTAGTCAATGTCAGCACGTAGTGTATGTAGTGGAACTTGTCCTTCTGAATACCCTTCGCTTCTTGCAATTTCTGCTCCACCTAAACGACCAGATACTAGAGTCTTACAACCCTTAGCTCCTGATTTAAGTGCACGTTGCATTGCAATTTTTTGAACACGTCTGAATGATGCACGGCTTTCTAATTGCTCAGCAATGCTTTGTGCAACTAGTGAAGCAACACGTTCAGGACGCTTGACTTCTACAACATTAAATACGATTTCTTTTTTTGTAAGTTTCTCTAATGTAGCAACAGCCTTTTTCTTTGTTTCAGCATCTCTACCAATAACAATACCAGGCTTAGCTGTGTGTAAAGTGACCTTTACACGGTCTTTTCCGCCCTTACCTTTTACGCGTTCGATTTCAACGTGAGAAACAGCGGCTTTTTTATAAAAATCATTTAGGTATTTGCGAATCATAGCATCTTCTTTTACTAGGAAAGGTACTGCTGTTTTTTCAGCATACCACTTTGAATCCCAAGTACGGATGATACCAAGACGCATACCAATCGGATTAACTTTCTGACCCATGTCTCTTCACCTCTACTCTTTATCTGCCACAACAACAGTGATGTGGCTAGTTCTCTTTTGAATGATATCGCCTTGACCTTTTGCTCTAGGCAATAGTCTTTTTAGACGAACTCCTTCATTTACATAAACTTCTTTAACAAATAAGTTTTCAACGTTTGCATTGTTGTTGTGCTCAGCGTTAGCGACTGCGCTGTTTAGCACCTTCAAAATAACTGGTGAGGCAGCACGTGGTGTAAACATTAAGATTGCTTGCGCTTCTTTGATGTCCTTACCGCGAATTAGATCGATTACCAATCTTGCCTTACGTGGAGTTATGCGAACGGTTTTAGCTATAGCTTTAGTTTCCATTTTTCATTCTCCTCCAATTACTTCTTTTTAGCTATCTTGTCATCTTTTCCGTGACCGTGGTATGTACGTGTTGGAGCAAACTCGCCGAATTTGTGACCAACCATATCTTCTGTAACATACACTGGGACGTGTGATTTACCATTATAAACGGCAACCGTGTGTCCAACGAAATCAGGGAAAACCGTTGAACGACGTGACCAAGTTTGGATCACTTTATTTTCGTTTGCTGCATTTTGCTTCTGAACCTTAGCTAGTAAATGATCATCACAAAATGGTCCTTTTTTAACTGAACGTGCCATAATTTTCCTCCTACTTCGTGCGACGACGAACGATTAAGTCGTTTGACGCTTTTTTACTGTCGCGAGTCTTAACTCCACGAGCCTTCTTACCCCATGGGGTCATTGGTGATTTTCTACCGATTGGTGTTCTACCTTCACCACCACCGTGTGGGTGGTCGTTAGGGTTCATAGCAGATCCACGTACTGTTGGGCGTACACCCATGTGACGAGTTCTACCAGCCTTACCGATATTCACTAGTTCCCATGATTCATTACCTACTGTACCGATTGTCGCACGGCAAGTACCTAAGATCTTACGAACTTCACCTGATTGAAGACGAACTAGAACATATTTGTCTTCGCGTCCAAGTATCTGAGCTGATGCTCCGGCACTTCTAGCGAGCTGTCCGCCTCTTCCTGGGCTTAATTCAATGTTATGAATAATTGTACCGACAGGAATATTCATGATTGGTAATGCATTACCAGTCTTGATATCTACTTGCTGACCTGAGAAAATCTCAGTTCCTACTTCTAATCCTTTTGGAGCAAGAATGTATCTCTTTTCACCATCTGCATAGTGAATCAAAGCGATATTTGCTGTACGGTTTGGATCATACTCAATTGTTGCTACCTTACCGACAATGTCATCCTTGTTACGTTTAAAATCAATTACGCGATATTTTCTTTTTGCACCGCCACCGATGTGACGAACGGTAATTTTACCTTGGTTGTTACGCCCACCTGTGCGAGAAAATGGCTCAAGTAGTGATTTTTCAGGAGTAGATGTTGTGATTTCTTCGAATGTTAAAACACTCATGCCACGACGACCATTGGTAGTCGGGTTGTATTTTTTAACCGCCATTTGGTTAAACCTCCTCTAATTTTTCACTTAAATCGTGAAGGCGTCAATCTTTTGACCTTCAGCTAACTTAACTACTGCTTTCTTATAAGCAGATTTATATCCTTCATGTTTACCCATTCTTTTGAACTTAGGTAACACGTTAATCGTGTTGACTTTCAAAACTTTCACGTTGAAGATTGCTTCAACAGCTTTTTTAATTTCAACTTTGTTTGCTTTTCTATCAACCTTGAATGTGTATCTGTTTTGACTCTCGATAAGTTTAGTTGACTGTTCAGTGATGATTGGCGCTTTTAAAATGTCGTAATATTTAGTCATTGCCCAATACCTCCTCTAGTGCTTCTATAGCATCTTTAGTCATAACCAGATTTTTGCAATTAAGGATGTCATATACACTGACGTGACTTACATTTGAGAATGCGATGGTTGGAATATTTCTTGCTGCTAGCATTTCATTATCACCGAATTCTTTCGCTACAACTAATGTTTTCCCAACAATACCAAGATCTAATAGGAATTGTTCGAATAACTTTGTTTTTGGAGCTTCAATAGAAATCGTTTCAACTACCTTTAATTGACCCTTAGATGCGTGATATGAAAGTGCTGATCTTAAAGCTAATTGACGAACTTTTTGGTTCATTTTAACAGCATAACTTCTTGGTGTTGGTCCGAAGACTACACCACCCTTACGCCATTGTGGAGAACGTGTAGAACCTTGGCGAGCACGACCTGTACCCTTTTGACGCCATGGCTTTCTGCCACCACCTGATACTTCACCACGGTTTTTAACATCGTGAGTACCTTGTCTCATTGCTGCTCTTTGAGCGTTTACTACATCATATAAAGCTTGTTGATGTGGTTCAATACCGAATACATAATCGGATAAGGTTAAGTCAGCAACTTTGTTACCTGCTTGATTAAATAAGTTTACTTTTGGCATATTAACCCTCCTTACTTAGCACTTTTAATTGCAGATCTAACGACAACTAGTCCCTTATTAGGTCCTGGTACGCTTCCGCTAATTAATAGTAATTGATTTTCTACATCCACACCAGCAACTTTCAAGTTTTGAATAGTTACTTGTTCAGCTCCCATTTGACCTGGTAGGTTTTTGCCCTTAAGCTTACCCTTGATAGGTCCCATAGAACCTACACCACGATGGTATCTAGAACCGTGTGACATTGGCCCTCTTGACTGGTTGTGTCTCTTAATTGTTCCTTCGAAACCCTTACCTTTAGAAGTTCCTGTTACATCTACTTCTTCGCCTATTGCGAATAAATCTGTCTTTACAAGGTCACCGACCGCTAAATCCACTAATTCATTGTTAAGCTCTTCTTTAAAGCGGATTTCTCTAATGAAGCGCTTAGGTGCTGTATTAGCTTTTTTCACGTGCCCTTGTTCAGGCTTGTTACTTAATTTGTCGCGTTTTGTTTCGAAACCAACTTGTGTAGCTACATAACCGTCTGTTTCAACAGTCTTTTGTTGTAGTACCACATTGTCAGCCACGTCTACGACAGTCACTGGAATGAGTACGCCATTTTCATCGAAAATCTGCGTCATACCAAGCTTTCTACCTAAGATTCCTTTGGCCATAATTTTACCTCTTTCTTATTTTTACTATTTCTTTAATACGATATCAATGCCTGATGGTAAATCAATATCCATTAATGCACTAATTGTTTTTGGGTTTGGATCAATGATTTGAATCAATCTCTTGTGCGTTCTACGTTCAAACTGTTCACGTGAATCTTTATTAACGTGTGGGGAACGTAAGATTGTAAAGATTTCCTTTTCAGTAGGAAGAGGAATTGGTCCTTGAACTGTAGCACCAGTTCTAAGAGCGCTGTCAACAATCTTTTTAGCAGCTTGATCGATTAATCTGTGATCATATGCCTTCAAACGAATTTTAATTACATCTTTTGCCATTTTATTAGCTCCTTTCGCCTATAATCTTGTATAGACTTGCTCCACAGAAAAACCTAACACGTAGACAACGGCTATCCGTGTGTCAGCAACCTTCCATTTCACAGCCTGCTCGTTTTCACACGAGCGTAATAATTATATAAGAAAAGAATGAGAAAAGCAACACTTTTGTCGCATTTTCTCATTTCTCATGTGATTTTGTTTATTTAGTTGAGCATTTTTGATTGCTACTTGGGGTCTTTGTCTTTATCCTTATCGAGGGATTTTTTTAATTCCAAAGCAAGTTTTTTAGCTCTCTTCTCTGCTCTATATCCCTTATACTTACCAATCGATGCCAAATGTTTAGCGAATACATGATGTACAAGATACATTTTATTGGCAGGAATAGCAAATTCTTTAAATCCTCTTTTTAAAAACTTGTGTACTATATCAGGGTTAGTCAAAATATTCCCGTGAAAAATGTGTTTTTGAACTCCCTTTATTCGTTGTAGACGGTTATGCAAACGTCTTAAATCATCTAAACTGACTGAATTAATCATTTCAATGTGTGCATTTCCTTTTAACTTATCGAAATCGTCATCTATTTCGTCATAGAAATCATCTAAACCTATGATAATAAAGTCGAGTTTTCTAAAATCATCAGCATACATGATCGCCACCTCAGACTCTAGTGCCCCACCGATACTCGGTCTTAACGCTTTTTTCTTATCGAAATGGTACTGAATATGCATTATCCATTCCTTTACTTCTTCCTTACGAATCATCATTGGCACAACAATGTGTATTTTTGTCTGTGTTTCAAGTGATGCCGATGCCGCAGCATCGAGAAAGGTTTCAAAAACACTACCGTATTTGTCTAGACCATCACAATCTGTACATTCTTCTCCCATTATTTCTAGCTTAATATTGTTATCAAAATGAGGAATTTCGATGAACACATCTTTCCCATTCATCTTCTTAATTATCTCCACATATTTTACAGTTTGTTCTTCCAAACTAGGGGTTATACCCCTTGCAGCATAATAATACTCTGTTCTAAAGGAACATAATCCATAGTAATTATTAGATTGAGCGATTGAATCAACCGATAGCGAATTCACTGCAGATCCATAAATTTTAATTCGATTATCTTTAAAATCAAGTGTTTCTAAATTGATATCTAAACTATTTTTTATCATCAACGCGTGTTCAACTCTTTGTTGCTTTGATGGATTCATTATAATTTTTTTGCTTTTTTGATCAATTAATATGTAATCTTTGCTAGTAATTTCTTCTTTACAAAGAACAAGTGGAATCCCAAAATCAATCGCATAAGCATTTGGTTCTCCACTTTTTTGTTTGTTCTTACATATTATCCCCTGTAAGAAACTCGATACACCATCAAATAACTCAGATTGAAAATCATCCGTAACAAAAATAAAATCGCTTTTTACATTTTGAATAAGCTTGTGTATAAGGACTTTATTGATGAGGCTCAGTGTTCTTTTTCGTACATACTCTATTATATCTAGGACTTCTTTCTTTGAAGTCCAGCGATATGGCTCGTTAAGAACCTTGCTTGTATTAGCATCAAACGCTTTTAAGAATGCTTTTCTTATATCCATTTTGCTATCAAATACAAACGATTTAAATTGCATAAGAAAAGGTCCTCTATGCAATATATTGACAGCATTCATTAATGCTCCATCAATAATCTTTGATACATCAACACTTGCGTGAATACTTCTTGCAATCTTCATTTCTTTATCCACAATTTCTTGAAGCTTTTCTATAAAATTCGCAAACAATTTTGAACTGTTTGCTACTTTGTCAAGAATATCTTTATAAACTATTGCTTTACCCTGAGCATCTCCACTTATTAAAAAAATACATTTTTCTTTATGCACATATACGTTATCCAGCATCAAATTGGTGTCCTTTTTATTTTTTATTTACGTAGCTTGCAGCTCCTATAATGCCTGCATCATTCCCTGTTCTTGCCAAAATAAACGGTATGTCTCCTGTATTAAATCTTGCGTGCTTTTTATAGTGTTTTTTTATCGTGTCAATCAAAATATCGCCTGCTTTGGAAACTCCTCCACCAATTATAAATATATCCGGATCTAAGCTTACAGCTAGAATACTTGCACTTATTGCCATATATTCACCAATCCGGTCTATAACCTTCATTGCTACTATATCACCATCTTTTGCATAATCAAAAACATCTTTAACTGTTAGTTTATTTAAATCTAATCTTGTTGGATATTCTTTTGAGAATTCAATAGTTTGCTTCAATATTGCAGATGTCCCGCATACTTGCTCAAGACATCCTGATAAACCACAACTGCACGGCTCAGTTCCTTCAAAAACGTGCATGTGACCTATTTCTCCACCAGCCC
Source organism: Acholeplasmataceae bacterium (assembly GCA_030656435.1). Lineage (GTDB taxonomy): Bacteria > Bacillota_I > Bacilli_A > Acholeplasmatales > Acholeplasmataceae > Peloplasma. Next base: position 19,170 of record JAUSOA010000296.1, read on the forward strand.
CTGTTCTACCCTCAAGAATTTCTCCATCAATAATGATTCCTCCGCCAACCCCTGTTCCTAGTGTATAAAAAACTGCATTATTGTGGGGAATCTCAAGACTCTGATTTTCTCCATAAGCTGCTATGTTTGCATCATTAGAAACAGCAATTTTTAAGTTGCTGGGTAAGTATTTATTCATTGAGGCGTATATATCTAATTTCTCCCATTTTAAATTGGGGCATTTTTCGACATATCCATTTTTAACTGGACACGGTACAGCGATACCAACCCCCTCTATTTGACTCATTTCGATACAGTTTTTTTTATTCATACTTTCGATAACTTCACCAACAAGTGAAAAAATGCTTGTTTCGTGATTGGAAAGGGGGGTACTGCTTTCTGCTTTTTGAATAAGTTCCATTTCAGGGCTAGAAAAAAGGCCAAACTTTATATTCGTTCCACCAATATCAACACCATAGACATACTTTTTCATAAGTCAACCTCCCTATAATTCCTATAAATTATTATATACCGAATTCATGAAAACCTATCTAAAAATTTCTATATTCTTCAAATAAAAAGCATCCTTAAGGATGCTTTACTTTAGTTCTTATGTTTTTAATAGTGTTCCTTAAAATATCTGCTTATGTTTTCCAATGATTTCATAAGAACTTCGTCTTTTTCTAATTCCAAGTCTTTAAAAAGAGAAGATACCATCTCATTGTGAAATTCGTCATGAACCTTAAGAACTTCAAGCGCAGAGTCTGTTAATTTTAGATAAACTTTTCTACGATCTGCTTCATCTCTATATCTGAAGACATAGTTTTTTCGTACTAAAACATTAATGGATGTTGTTAATGTTCCTAAAGTAACTCTAAGCCTTTGAGCTACGCTGCCCATTGTTGGTATCTGGGAATTTTTAATTGCTTCTAATACATGGACTTCCGTCATGGAAATCTTTACACCTCTTTGTTTAAGAACATCTGACTCGATGCTTAAAATATGATTAAAAACATCCACCAACAACTCATTTATTACTTCCTTAGGAGAAACCACTCTGCATACCACCTTTTTTATAATACTATGTATCCAACACCTAATGTTCCAGGACCGGCATGAGCACCAACAACTGGTGTTAGCGGTACTAATTCTACTACTATATCAGGTCTAAATCCTAGTATCTGTTGTTTAATCTCTTTAGCTTTGTCTTCATTATTAGTGAAGGCGATAAACATGATTACATTTTTTCCTTCAATATCGTGCTTAATTACTTCAACTAATCTAGCTTGGGCTTTACTTGTTGTTCTAATTTTTTCAAAAGGAACTAAACTACCGTCTCTTTGAACATGTAGTAATGGTTTAATTTTCAATAATGTACCTAGAAATCCACTTGCAGCAGATAGTCTACCATTCTTAACTAAGAATTTAAGAGTGTCAACAAGTACATAGATATAAATGTGATCTCTAATTTTTTCTAATTTATCAATAATGTCTCTAACTTTGCTTCCGTTCTTAATCATCTTAATAGCTTCTAGGACTAAATACGCTTCCCCGTAGGAAACACTTCTAGAATCAATAACGAACACATTAATGCCTGGCACCATATCTTTTGCAAGAACTGCACCTTGATAAGTACCACTTAATTTCGAGGATATAACTACTGCTATTATATCAGTATATCCCTCATCTTTCAACTCTTCATAAACACTTGCGATTTTACCAGTGGAGGTTTGTGAAGTAGACAAATCTATTTCTGGATTTGCATTGATAATGTCGTAGAATTCTTTTGCTTGAATATCGACATAATCTTCGTATTCTTTTCCTCCAAGATTTAAGGTAGATCTAATCATTTTCACTGGATAGTCTAACTTCATGTAATCAACGCCTGAGTTACCACATACTACAATTCCTATTTTCTCACTCATCTTTTTACTTTCTCCTTCAAATTATTTGAACTTCAAATATTATTACTAATTATATGATATCATAATGTTTATAGAATTCAACTAAAATGTATATTTATTCATAAATATTAATTGTTTCTAATTGATGTAGTGCTAATAAGTTTTCTTGAATATTGATTTTTGCATGAATAAATCGTGACAACAAAGAAATTTCTTCATTATTGTATTCAATGTTCTCCTGATTTATGACTGCGTGCACTCTATCGTATTCTGGTCTATAGATCATTACATAATTAACAACCTCGATGTTTTTGTCTACCATATTAGCAATTATTTGTCTATGACTTATTGACTCCTGTAATTTTTTGGTGTAACGCTCTTCACTTCTTCTTTCATCCTGATTAAACATACCAAACTCGAGAACAATGATTAATCTGTCATAAACTATCAAATAGTCTGTTCTCATGTGATTCCCATAAATAAGTGGATATTCCATTAGAATATGCATCTTTTCAGACTGTATACCACATTTAAAGAGTTCAAATAACATTCTTCGCATAAGAAGTAATGTATCAAACCATGTTATGATTTCTTCCTCTTTCAATGGCCAAATTGTAATAAAATTATCATTAAACTGTTTTCTCAATTCTCGATATATCGGTAATGTTTGATATAAGTCAACTCTATCTTTTAACAATTGTCTCTCTATTTTCCATGATAGTTTATCTAAAAAATCTGAAAAAGTATTAAACTTATTAATTCCTGAAAAATAATGTAAAGGTCAAATATTAACACTCTAACAATTTGGAGTGTTTTTTTGTATTCTAAGAGCATGAAACGAGGAGAAACGTAAAGGTCAAATATTAACACTGTATAAAAAGAAAACCACTTAGAGGATAGCTCTAGGTGGTATTTTT